>JACIWB010000016.1 GCA_014361245.1 Thermoplasmatales archaeon
GGTCCACTCAATATAGAGGGGAGAAAACAATATGCTCTAATAGTCATTGATGGTAATTCAAGATTACACTGTAACATTTATGATAGAATAAAAACAGAAGATGTGACCCGTTCTTTGAAAGAAACTATTGAAAAATGGTGTAAGAAAGAAGGTATAGAAGTTGAATATACTCCTCCCTATTATCCACAAGCAAAAGGAAAGATTGAAAGAGCCATAAGAACTTTCAATGAAGAATTTCTGAAATTGAAGAAAGTTTTTGAAAATGTTCTTTTATTACTTCAGGAATTTATTGAATGGTTTAACAATCATAGATACCACATGGGTATCCATGATTATCCTGCCAATGTATATTTTTCAAAAAATGTTACCGATGTTACTTGACAATACAAGGAAAAAATATTTTAATCCTTCTTAAATTATTATCAATGCTTGTATTTGTTCATGGAATGTGGTCCTATCCAGAAATATGGGAGCCATTTGTGAAATATTTTGAAGATAGGGGATTTAAATGCAAATCTATGGATTTACAAGAGATAAATAAAATAAATGCATCTTTTTACGATTATCTTGAATTGGTTAAAGGAAATGTAAGAAAAGGAGACATTGTTATCGGCCATTCTCTTGGCGGGCTTCTTGTTCAAAAGATTGCTGAAGAAAAGGGAATAAAAGCGGGTATTGCCATTTCCTCGGCTCCTCCGAAAGGAATAAAATTTGGGAAAAAAGCCATGCTTGCTTCATTAAAATACTTTCCAAAAATAATTTCAAAAAAGCCATTTAAACCTGATTTTTCTTTTGCAAGAAAATATATATTTAATTGTATAGATGAGGAAAAAGCAAGGAAGGCACATGAAAAAATGAGGAATGATTCATCAAAGGTTGCATATGAAGTAGCAATGAATAAAATAGCGGTTGATGAAAAGAAGATTAAATGTCCTATGCTTTTCATTGCGATGAAAGATGATAGATTATCTCCTCCAGATATGGTTAAAAAAATAGCAGATAAATATGGAGGAAAATTATTGATTTATGAAGGATGCCACTGGTTTATCGAAAAATGGGATGAAATAGCTGATGGAATTGAAGATTTTATACTTGATTTAAAAATTTATTAAAATTTATAAACAGAAAAGATTTAACTCCATGCAGGAACAGAGCAGGAAATATTTAATTTATCTTGTGATTTTGATGGGATCTGTTGCACTGCTTGACTGGTATCTTTCCACAGCCATAGCGGTGGCGCTTCCGCACCTGCTCGCTGAATATTCAATAAAGGATTTTGAGTTTTCAATGTGGGAAGCAATGTATCTTATACCCACTCTTTTTATATTTCTCCTAAATGGACTGAATGATATTATAGGGAGGAAACTATCAATTTTAATTCTTCTTCTGATGATGGGATTGCCATCCATTGCCATTTTTTACTTTGCAAACTCCTTCCATTTATTCATGATTTTTTATGCAATCATAAACTTCGCTCTTGTTTCCAACATGTGGACAATACCAGTTGAGGAAGAAGCCCCAGCCAGCTCAAGAGGGAAGTTAATGGGTATTGTTTACAGCATTAGCCTGATTCCACTGGCGCCAATTGCTTCATTTATAATAATTCCAAGATTTGGATGGAAAGGAATTTATGCTTTTGGTTTTGTATTCATGCTTCTTATTATTTTTGGTTGGCTTTTCATGAGAGAAACAAAAAGATACGAGAAAATAAAGGAGGAGAGGAAAAAAGGAATAAGAAAAAAACATTTCTTTGGGATAGGTGTTATAAAGAAGAAGGATTTCAGATATATAGTGATAGGCACAGCAATATGGTTCTGCTGGCTGGCAATATCATTCCATCTGAAATATGTGGGTCATTATTTACAGGATATAAAAAATTATTCTCAAAACACATTTCTGCTTGTTTTCTTGGTTGCCCAAGTTCTATGCATATTTGCTGGATTTCTTGCAGGATGGATGATGGATAAAGTAGGGAGAGGAAAAACTCTTGCTTTCAGCTGTATTGCTGTTGCAATTCTTTTGATTTTAATAGATTTTTCTCCTGGAAACATTGTCCTTGCAATTTTCCCCATAACCTATTTCTTTTTCATGTTCATGTATACATGGATAATAGTTTATCTGCCAGAAATATTTCCAACAGAGATAAGAGGCTCATGTCTTGGATGGACAACAACAACAGCCCGCCCTTCCTATATCATCGTTCCTCTTATAATATCTGGATTGCTCAGAATATTAACTGATATGAAATTTTTCTGGACATTTACTGCGCTCTACCCATTGATTGCATTTCTTATTGTTATTTTTACAAAACCCTATGAGACAAAGAGGAAGGAACTTGAGGAAATTGAAGTAGAAAGAAGTTAAATCCTGCAGAAACTTTCCTCCTCATTCTTAAATGCCATTGCCATATGGGGTGTATTAAAACTGAAGCCATATTCTCCTCTGCTATTCATTGCTATTACTCCTCCAAGCCCATACTCAAAACTCGCTAACTTCTTTATTCCTTCTCTGCAAGCATAAAATACATCATATCCTTTCTCAATCAAATCACAAACAATTTTTGCAATCATTGCTCTTAAAATTGCTTCACCGTAACCCGTTGAAGATATGCCCGCCAGAGGTGTCGCATATGCGCCCGCCCCAGGAATTGGTGTGTCTCCAACCCTTCCTCTTTTCTTCATCGGTGTTCCCCCTGTTGAAATAGCACATGCAATATTTCCATATGCATCTACAGCAACACATCCTACTGTGGAAAATGCCATTGATGGTTTTGAATTATTGCTTTTCATTTCCTTCCATCTTTTGATTTCTCTTTCAGTTACTAAAACTTTGTTTTCAATCAGTTCAAAACCTTTCTCGCTCGCATATTTTTCAGCTCCGTCCGCTATCAATATAGAAAAATTTTCCTCATCACATATCAACTTTGCAATTCTTACAGGATTCTTTATCCTCCTTACACCACATACCGAGCCAAATCTTCTATTTTTACCATCAAAAACAATTGCATCAAGCTCAACTTCTCCTTCTTCATTTAAAAATGAACCGATGCCTGCATCAAATGTTTCATCATCCTCCATGTAAGCAACAGCTTCAACAACCGCCTTTAAGGCACTTTCATCTAAATATTCATAACCAATATCCGCTGCTTTTTTGCATCCTTTAAGGTGTGCATCATGCAACTCTTTTGGTATATTCCATGCGCCACCATGAACAATTAATCCTTTCATGAAACTATTTCATCAATTTTAAGATATTTTCTTCCCGCTTTTCCAATTTCCTCTATTTTCTTTTTTTCATCTGGCAATATCGCCATCTGCAAGCCATCAATCATTTTTGCAACAGTATATGTATCCTGCCTTACTGAAAGAAGAGGTATTTCCTTTTCATTTGCTTTGGCAACTATTGTTGTGGGAGGAACTATGTTATTTGTAAGCAATATACATGAAGTATCTTCTTCAAGGCATGCTGTTATAACATCCGTCCTATCCCCACCAGTAATTATAAGCTTTTTACCTTTTCCAAAATCCGGATGCCTCTTTATTTCAGGAGCGGACAAAGCAGCTATAAAAACATTTTCAATTTCTTTGTTAAGCCCGCTTTCACCAGCAATAACTTTTGCAAAAATTTTTTCAGCGAGATAACTAACTCTTATCTTTTTAAGTTCTTCAATATACGGCAGGTAACCAAAAAATTTCATTTTCCTTTTCAAAACCTCTTTTTCAATCTCTTCAACATTTTCTCTAACCTTATTGATTATTATTCCCGCCTTTTTGGATATTTTTTCTACATAGCATAATTTATCAAGTATCTCATAATAATCACCGGACAAAACAAAAATAAGAGGTGCATCAACCATGGAGGCAAGTGATAATGCATCCATTCCTATAAATGCTCCATCCCATATATATTCTCCTCCTTCTATCATAAAAAATTCCTTTTCAGATGAAAGTTTTTCATATCTTTTCATGAATTCCTTCCTTGCATCTGGATAAAAATGCAATATTTTTGAATGATGCAATCCAAGACACATCTCCTCGCTACTGTAATCAATGTTGAAAATTTCTTTAAATAGCAGGGTATCATAGTCAATAATTTTTTTACCCTTATGCACTGGATTGCTTCCTATGGGCTTCATATACCCTATTTTTTTATTCAGGCATTTTCCCATTGCTATCTCCACTACACTCTTTCCCGATTTTTTATCCAGCGAGGATACAACTATTTTTTTCATTTTTTCACCTTTATACTTATTCTCGCATCAATCACTTTCACGCCTTTTTCATATACCATTAAAGGATTTATATCTAACTCCTGAATCTCATCAAATTTTGTAACAAGCATTCCTATCTTATAAATTGCGTCTACTACACTTTCTATGTCCTTCCTCTTTTCCCCTCTAACCCCCTCAAGCAGGGGATATGATTCTATTTCCTTTATCATTTTTCTTATCTCGTTTTTTGATACAGGGGCAATTCTGAAAGAAACATCTTTCATTACCTCCACATAAACTCCTCCAAGACCAAACATTATAACCTTTCCAAACGAATCATCTGTTGTAGCACCAACTATTGTTTCAACACCTTTTTCAACCATCTTTGATACTTCTACCCCTCTTATCATTGCCTTTGGAGCATTTCTTTTGCAGTTTTCCATTATTGCTTCATATGCCTCTACTATTTCCTTTTCTTCATCTATATTAAGCACAACACCCCCAACATCTGTTTTATGAATTATATCTTCAGAGATTATTTTCATTGCGACAGGATATCCAATTCTATTTGCATGATATATTGCTTCTTCAATATTTTTTGCAACAGCAAAAGAGGGCACATCTATATTGAGACATGAAATTATTTCCTTTGCCTCGTTTGAGAGTAACTTATCCCTTCCTTCTTTTATGGCAATATCTACTATTTCCCTTATTCTTTTTTCATTCATCCCAATTTCCTCAAATTTGCTTTCTTCGGGCTTTTCGCAAACTTTATACAAAGCATATAGCGATGAAACAGCATCTTCTACATCACTAAACGCAGGTATTCCACGCATATTTAAGGATTTAATCAAGTTACTTGCCTCTTTTCCTCCAAATATTACATAAAGCGCTGGCTTATTATATTTCGGGTGCGTTTCAATTATTGCCTTCTCTATTTCCTGCGGAGTCAAATCTCCAGCCTCACAGTAAAGGGCTAATATTGAATGAATACTATTTTCCTGAAAGGCTCTTTCAAGCGCTTTTTTATAATCCTCTCCTCTTGCCTGCCCTGTAATATCAACTGGATTGCGATATGAACCAAAAGATGGTATAACATCCTGAAAAGTTTTCTTAAGAACTTCCATATCATCAAAAAGATGGAGCCCGTATTTTTCACATGCATCCGCAGCTATAACCCCCAGCCCTCCTCCATTTGTAACAATAACCACATTTTTCCCAGCCGGCTCAGGAGAAAGTGCTATGGTTGTAACCCAGTTAAGCCCATCCTCCAGGCTCTCCGCCCGCAGCACGCCAGCCTGCCTGAAGGCAGCGCTGAATATTGCGTCACTTCCCGCCAGCGAGCCCGTGTGGCTTGCAACCGCCCTTGCTCCTGCTTTGCTTCTTCCTGACTTGAGAATGATTATTTTCTTTTCATGGGGTCTTTTTGAGAGGAGACTCAAAAATTCTCGCCCGTTTTTCATGCCCTCAATGTAAAGGAATATTACTTTTGTTAAATCATCCTTAAAGAGATAGGAGAGGACATCTACCTCATCTATATCAGATTTGTTTCCAAGAGAAACTATTGCTGATAAACCCATGTTTTCCTCAGCGGTTTTTCCAATCATTGCAATTCCAAGAGCCCCTGATTGAGTTACGATTGCTATATTTCCCTTCCTTATTTCAGATGGTCCAAATGTTGCGTTTATCGGTGCAATTCCTGAATATATACCAAATACATTGGGCCCAAGAATACGCATTCCATATTTTCTTGCTTTTTCAATCAAAATTTTTTCTCCTTCAATGTTTCCAATTTCTGAAAAGCCGGATGTTATAACTACTGCAAACTTTGATTTTTTTGCAACATCTTCAACTGTATTTACTGCAACATTTGCAGGCACAACTATTAAAGCTAAGTCAATCTCATCATTTATCTCATCCATACTTTTATAAACTTTTAAGCCAAGAATTTCCCCACCCTTTGGATTTACAGGATATATTTTGCCTTTATACCCAGACAGAACAATATTTCTTAGCAGGGTATGTCCTATCTTGCCTTCATGATGTGACGCCCCAATAACTGCAACACTTCTTGGATTGAACAGCAAATCAAGCACAAATGTATAGCATATCCTTTATATATTTTTTTGAAAAAATTTGTTTAATTTCTCATATCATAATACTTTTAGTTCTTCTATATCATGGTGTCTTTTTGCTATCTCTCTTATTATTTTTATATTTCTTCCATCTTTTCCGATTGCTTTACCTTTATCGTTTGGATTTACAACAACACTTGCTTTTTTTTCTTTTTCATCGAAAATTATTTTATCTAACTTAAATGGTTTGAATAAATTTACTATGAATTGCTTTATATCTGTGTCATATTCAACAATTCTAACTTCTTTCTTGAAAATTTCCTCCAGTTTTTTTATATTCTTTGCCTCTTTTCCAACAGCCTTTCCAAGCCTGCCCTTTTCAACGATAAATGTTATTCTGTCCTCCTTTCCAACACAATCAATTATTGGTGTGTGAATAAAACCTTCCGCTATATTAATGTAATTCATTTCCTCCTGTGTAAGTTTTATCTTCATTTTATCCCGCAATTAATGAAAGAATACCTGATTTTCCCTCATCAATTATTGCAAGAGCACTTACTCCAAATGGTTTTTCACAAACATTTCCAAGCTCTATATTATTCCCATTATATACATATACGGGCTTATCCTTTGCAATGCTCATTATTTTTTCCTTTTCAATACAATCAGAAGAAATAACTATTGCCTTTGCTTCCTCCATCTTCTTAATAACCATCTTGCTACCAAAAATCACTTTTCCTGTTTTAACAGCTCTAAGCAATTCTTTTTCAATCATTTCTTCACCTCTCCCATCTTCCTTATATCTATTGTAAGTTCAACAGAGCCTGTTCCAAGCTGAATTGGTTGGCCAACTATGATATTTTCCGCAACACCCCTTAATTCATCAATTTCACCACGCCTGCTTGCCCTTAACAGATGATCTACGGTAATTTCAAAAGCAGCCCTTGCAATCACAGAGCCTTTCTCACCGCTAACTCCCTGCCTCCCTATGGGGCGAATTGTTCCATCTGTTGTCATTATATCCGCAACAAGCATTATATGGCGTATATCTACATTTAAACCCTGCTCCTGCAGTGTGGAATAAGCTTCATTTATTATTGCATTCCTCGCCGCCTCTATGCCAAGCACGCGATAAATTGCATGGATATCATTTGTTGTTGTTCTTGTTTTATCAACTCCTTCTATTTCAAGAACTTTCTCAAAATTGCTTCCTTCGGTATAAATAACATATTCATCCCCTTCTCTCCTTATAATAGCCCTTTTTATCCCATCCAAACCTTTTATCTTTACACTTTTAACTTCTTCATGAACCCTTCTTAATTCGCGATAGCTCTCCTCTTCGGGTATCACGAATATCTTACCTTCTTCTTCCTTAATTTCTATCTTGCTAACTTTATTTATTGCATCAATTATCTCAGAAATTTTTATTCCCTTCCTTTCCATCGCTTTTTTATCAGGAATTATAGCAATCCTCATATTGCTAATTTCTGCTTCTACATCCGCAACATCTATCAGGCGTGTTATTTCAATTTTATTTGCTATTTCCTTTGCCTTCTCTTTATTAACTTTATACATTCCCTCAAGATAAACATTCATCATTGGCGTAGATGGCTCACTCCTTGCATCTACTATCTCAATAAGCCTTGGCAATCCAAGAGTTACATTTATTTCAGCCACTCCCGCATAGTGGAATGTTCTCATCGTCATCTGTGTGCCTGGCTCTCCTATTGACTGGGCTGCAACAATTCCACATGCTTCATGTGGTTCAATAATGCTTCTATTGTATTCTTCAATTGCAATCTCCACAAACTTATCTATTTTATTCTTAAGCCCATTTTTCTCAATTTTTTGGACAAGCTCCTCTATTATTTTATCTGGCAAATATTCATTCTTTTCTTCCAGTAATTTTCTTATCTTTTCCTCAGTGCCAAATTCCTTTTTTGCCTTAGCCATTATGACCACCCTGTTATTGTATCTATATCAACAGCTTTTCCTTTAACGCTTTTCATCGGGTCAACACCATCTTCACCATAAATAAATTGAACTATCTCGCCCGTCGTTGTCCTTACAGTTCCATCTTCTTCAACCTTCACATTTTCAAGAGCATTTATAAGGCGGCGCTGCATATATCCACTTCTCGAAGTTCTAACTGCAGTATCAACAAGTCCTTCCCTTCCTCCCATCGAATGGAAAAAGTATTCGGTAGGCTTCAGTCCCTTCTTATAACTTGATGTAACAAAACCTTTTGCCTCTGCTCCCAAATCACCCTTCTCAAAATGTGAAAGAGTTCTATTTCTGTAACCCCTATTTATCCTCTCACCCCTCACCGCCTGCTGGCCCAGGCATCCCGCCATCTGGCTTAGATTGAGCATGCTTCCCCTCGCTCCTGACCTCGCCATTATAACAGCTGAGTTGTCCATGCCCAGATGCTTGCTCGCTATTTCTCCTGTCTGATCTCTGGCTCTTCCAGTTACACGCATTATCTCCATTTCAAGTGTTTCTTCGAGACTTCTTCCAGGTATCTGCTCCAGCTCCCCATTATTATATGCTCTTATAAGCTCTTCTATCTTCTCTTTTGCCCTTTCAAGTTGCTCTTCAATCTGCAATCTTGCCTCTTCAGGTATATCTTCGTCATCTATACCAGTTGTAAAGCCAAGTTTGCTAACAACTGTTATTGCCACATTTGTGAGTTTATCAATAAATTCACTTGCTTTATCAGAGCCGAGTTTTCTTGCTATATACTCAACTATCTCTCCTTTGAATGCACCAACACTCTTCTCATCTATTGTACCGCATATTAATTCGCCGTCTCTTATGATTACATATGCATCATATGGACATTTTTCCTTTAAACACTTTTCGCACCCAATGCATGTTTTTGCCTTATATTCAAGATTTATACCCTTTGGAAGAAGTTTGCTGAATATTTCCTTCCCATTCATTTTATCCTTTACCTCTCCTTTGTAACCAGCAGATGAAAGAATATCTATCGTGTCTTCCTTGCTGAATTCCCTCTCCTTATATGTAAGAAGAAAACAACCTGTAATATGGTCATGTATCGCTCCTATTATTGCTCCTCCAAATCTCGGGCTTAAAATATGCTCCTGCACCTTCATCAAAATTTCTGCTTCCGCCCTCGCTTCTTCGCTCTGCAAAACATGAAGATTCATTTCATCTCCGTCAAAGTCTGCGTTATAAGGTGGGCAAACTGCAAGATTGAGGCGGAATGTTTTAAATGGCAAAATCCTTGCCCTATGAGCCATCATTGACATCCTGTGCAAAGAGGGCTGTCTGTTGAAAAGAACAATATCTCCATCCTGCAATTGCCTCTCAACTATTGAATTTATCTCAAGTTTTTCAGCAACAGCATCAGCATTTTCGGGCGTAACCTTTATCCTCCTCCCATCGGCTCTTATAACATAATTAACTCCCGGCACATACGCAACACCCGCAGGCGGCGTCGGAGATGGCCCCCTCCTTACGAGTTCCCTCATTTTCTCTATATTGTAGGAATTTACTATCACTGGCACAGTTAGCTCCCTTGCAACAACTATGGGCACGCCCACTTCATTTATGCTTATATTTGGATCAGGTGAAATTACTGTACGGGATGAAAAATTTACTCTTTTCCCAGATAAATTGCTTCTGAATCTTCCCTCCTTTCCTTTAAGCCTTTGCGCGAGTGTTTTTAATGACCTTCCGCTCCTATGCTTTGCTGGAGGTATTCCTGCGGTTTGATTATCAAAATAAGTGGTTATGTGGTATTGAAGAAGTTCCCACAGGTCTTCAACAATAAGCTGGGGGGCGCCCGCATCCCTATTCTCCTGCAATCTCTGATTTATCCTTATAATATCAACCAATTTATGGGTTAAATCATCTTCGCTTCTTTCTCCTGTCTCAAGAGTTATTGAAGGACGGGTTGTGACAGGTGGAACTGGCAAAACTGTTAGTACCATCCATTCAGGACGTGCAAATTCTGGATTTATATCAAGCAGCTTTAAATCATCTCCCAGAGCTTCGCTAACTTTTTCCATCCATTCTCTTACTTCAGCAGGCGTCATTTTGTGCCCGCCTTCCCTGAAAGTTGTTGGTTTGTCAAGATCAACGGGCAATTTTTCCTTTCCGCAGTATGGGCATGTAGTTGTTTTCTCTGCATCTTTTGCAAGTTCTTTTGCAAGATATGAAGTGCTTTCTCCTATCTTAATAGTTTTTTCATATTCCTTTCTGTATTTTTCCATCTCCTTTTCAGTAAGGAGTATTTTTCCACAACTCCTGCATGTTGCTTTCATTATGTTATATATTGTTTTTACAAAACCAACATGTATTATCGGCATCGCAAGTTCGATATGACCAAAATGACCCGGGCAATCCCTAACTCCCTGCCCGCATGTCTTGCATCTAAGCCCTGGCTCAATTACCCCGAGCCTTGTATCCATAAGACCCATGTCAATTGGAAAGCCATCTTCGTTATATGTATCTGGGGTTATGACTCTTGTAGCGGACATCTTTCTTATTTTTTCCGGAGATAGCAACCCAAATTCAATTTTTCCTATAAGTTTTTTTGAGATGCTAACCATTTAAACCAACCCCTTCAAAATTAATTTTGGTTCTATCATTAGAGATTGAAGCTCTTCTAAGAGTAATTTGAATGCATAGCTCATTTCAACAGGATATATTTTTGCATCGTCTCCACATATCGGACATTTCAAGAATCCTCTTCTTGTTTTAAATGCAATGTGCCCACAATTTTCGCAAACATATTGAACTGTTGAATCTGATTCATCGAGTAATCTTTCTTTTATTATCATCGATGCGCCATGCCCTATTAAACAGTCTCTCTCCATTTCTCCAAATCTCAATCCTCCTTCTCTCGCCCTCCCCTCAGTTGGCTGTCTTGTTAATATCTGCACCGGCCCTCTGCTTCTCGCATGTATTTTGCCAGCCACCATATGATGAAGTTTTTGGTAGTATATAACTCCAACAAATATATCCGCAATATACATTTTTCCTGTTTCACCATCATAAAGAACTTCTTTTCCATTATGCTTAAAGCCATTTTTAACAAGTGCATTTCTTAAATCTTCTTCTGGTTCGCCAGAAAATGGTGTGCCATCAATAAATCTTCCCTCCATACATCCAACCTTACCACCTATCATCTCAAGCACGTGCCCTACCGTCATTCTGCTCGGAATTGCATGAGGATTTATTATTAAATCAGGAACTATACCATCAGCGGTAAATGGTAAATCCTCTGGAGGAGCTATCAAACCAATAACTCCTTTCTGCCCGTGTTTTGATGCGAATTTATCTCCAAGTTCTGGCAATCTTTCATCTCTTACCTTAATCTTTGCAATTCTGGCTCCATTCAATGATTCAGATATCACAACAGTATCAACCACTCCTTCCTCACCATGTCTTACTGTTATTGATGTTTCTCTTCTTTTCTGCGGCACAAGAACATCTGTTGGCTCTTCAAGGAAGCGGGGTGGCGATGTTTTTCCAATAAGCACATCTCCCCCTTTGACCTCACACTCAGGTGTTATTATGCCATCCTCTGATAAAAAGTTATATGCATCCTCACTTCTCACTCCTCTGCATTCGGGGTCAGGAATCTCGAAATGGTCTTCTTGCCCGCCTGGGTATCGCTGCTCTTCAGCAACATATGTTCTGAAAAATGTGCTTCTTCCAAGCCCCCTTTCAATGGATGCCTTATTCATAACTAAAGCATCCTCCATATTATATCCTTTATAGCTCATCACTGCAACAACAAAATTCTGGCCCGCCGCCCGCCTTTCAAAATTTACATATTTTTGGGTAAATGTTTTTACCATAGGGACTTCTGGATAGTGAAGTAAATGTCCTCTTGTATCAGGTCTTTTCCTATAGTTTGAGGCGCTGAAACCGAGCGATTGCTTTCCCATTCCCGCACCCATCGTAACTCTCGGTGAGGAATTATGTTCCGCATATGGAACTAAACTTGCACCTACGCCAAGAATACATACAGGATCAATTTCCATATGCGTGTGTTTTTCGTTCAATTCTTCTTCATAAGCCGCTATATAGGAATTTTCCTCCTCCTCACAATCTATATACTCAATAACTCCCATTCTTATTAAATCACTCCAACCAAGCTCTCCTTTCTTCACTTTTTCTCTCATTTCTTTTGTGTATAACAATTTTCCCTTCTTTACAACCAATAATGGTCTCCTAAGTCTGCCAGCATCACAATTTACAACAACATCATTGCTATCCTCATAATAGCAAACATTTATTTCCCTATCAACATCACCACTTCTACGCCTGTTTCTTATTTCTTCAGCGAGTTTCTTTCCATCTGGATGGATTCCTATTAAATCACCGTTTAGATAAACTCTTGCACCTTTAAACCCCTTTTTAACCTCCACAACTCCAAGTTCCTTTAACTTTTCCTTTACTTTATACTCTGGATAGCCTTCTGATATTTCAACTGTAAGGGCAAGATGTTTTACAAGTCCACAATTTGGCCCTTCTGGTGTCTCATTCGGGCAAAGTCTTCCCCATTGCGTAGAATGTAAATCTCTTGCTTCGAAATGTGGTTGGGAGCGGGTTAAAGGTGAATTTACTCTCCTGAGATGACTTATCGTAGATAAATTCGATGTTCTGTCAAGCAATTGACTCACACCTGTTCTCCCACCAACCCAGTTTCCAGTTGCCATCGCATGATGAATTCTCTGATCAAATACATCTTCCCTTACAAGATGCTTTATTTTTATATCATCAAATTCTTTCCCTCTTGCACACAATCTTTCAACCTGATATTTTAAATCTTTGCAGAGTGCAACAAAAGCAACCCTGAATAAATCTTCCATCAGATCGCCGGCGAGCCTCAACCTTTTGTTCGCATAATGGTCCTTGTCGTCCTCTTCCCTATAACCGAGAGCAAGCTCCAACACAGCTTCTCCCATTCTTGCAAGAAATACACCCTTTTTTATTCTATCTGATGTTTCGCTTCCAAGATGCGGCAGGAGGGTTTTATCCAACAACTCCTTTACTCTTTCCTTTCTATATTCTTTTGCCTGACCACCCGCTATTTTTTTCCCTAGAAATTCAATTGCTTCCTCTTCATTTCTAACTTCATATTCCTGTTCACATGCCTCTATGTTTGCATAAATAAAAACCTCCGTCTCTGGATAGGAAGCCATGTTATCAAATATCGTTTGATTATCGAGACCAAAAGCTTTTAATAAAATAAATAGAGGAATTGGGCTGGCAACATTTGGAAGAGTTGCCATCAATATTCCGTCTTTCCTTTTTTCAACCGATACAAGCGAACGAAAACCTTCTTTTTGAGAGAAAACCTTCGCACTTTCAACAACATATCCATATCTATCCGTTTTTTCAGTAAGAACACGGTTTGGTGCAAGATCCTCAAGGGTAATTAAAACTCTTTCTGTACCATTTATTATAAAATAGCCTCCCGGGTCAAGAGGGTCTTCCTGCATCTCAATTAATTTATTTTCATATTCATCTTTATTCAACTTTCTTCCAGCATCCTGTTCCAGAATTTCTCTTGATATATTGCATTTTTTGGATTTCACCATTATGGGGATGGTTCCTATCTTTTCTTCTTCAGCAAGGTCATCTCTTTCTTTCCCCCCAATCACAGGAATAAATTCAAGAAATACTGGGGCTTCATAAGTTAAATCACGCAACCTTGCTTCTGCGGGTGTTATAGCATGCTCCACCTCATTTGCTTCCTTTACAGAAGGTCTCCCCACCCTTATTTTACCGAGCTTTATCTTATATCCTTCTACCTCTGGATGAATGTACCCCATTTCAAGCCTTTCTTCCTCTCCCTCTCCAACCCTTGTAGTATTTATTATTTCCTGAAGTCTTCTGTCGAGAAAGTCATTGTAGGATGCAAGGTGATGATTTACTATGCTCCTTTCTCTAAAAAAAGCATCTATTAACTCTCTCATTCTATCCCTTTTGCCACAACAAGGCGGTATACAACACTTTTTCCAGCAGTCGGACTATTTCTTATAATCTTTATCACATCTCCTTCTTTTGCCCCTATTGCTTTTACAACAGGATCGTCAACAATTATTCGTGGCAGGCTTTCTTTTGAAATATTGTAAGCTTTTAGCAGTTTTTCCACTTCTTCTTCTTTCAAAACTTCATGCTGGGGCACAAGTACATGCTTTAATATATCCAACTTCATCTTCCTCCCACTTTATATAGAACATATATTTTAATTTTTTGGCTTTGCTTTAAAAACACTTTTTATATCCCCATATGGAGCATCTGTTTTAAAGGCAGATTTTGAGAAATGGGTTCTGCCTGCTTTGTAACCCATTAACCTTAAATTATTTATTATTTCAGATATTTTTGGCTGTTTTGCCTTGATTTCCCTTGCTATATGACTTGTCTCATAAAAAAGAGCTGGGAGATTTTGCTCCTCCTTCCATATCTCTAATAGCTGGTTTATTTCTCTCCTTTTTCTTAAATCCTTTTCATTTAATATTTTTTCAATTTCATCTAAAAAAATTGAGTTGTGCATCTCACCAATCCATAAAGGACCGCAGAAATTTTTATCCGGCAGTTCTTCAAAATTGCAGAAATTCCATCCATCTTTCCAGTATGCCCATCCAACCTTATCCATCGTTTTATCCGCGCGCCCGGCACCTTTCTCCGCCATCCCATAAATCCTGAAAAAATGGCTGTATGAATAACTTAAAATAGGGGAGAAGCTGTAATCAAAAACTGAAAGATTTTTTGCTATGAATGCAAGAAGTATCCTCATTCCTATTTCTTTCATTGCCTGCCCCCTCATAGGAATTGCCCCATATCTTCTTATGCAACTTTTTCTATATACCCCGCAGAGAGTAGCAACATCAGTTGCGGTGATTGAAAAATAGCCAGCTTTTCTCAGTCCGTGTGCAAGAGGGAAAATGAAATAAGCTGGAGAGCCATAGGGATCAATATTCACATAGTCATATTTATATTTGAGCAAAAGCTTTTTTACATCATCGCTATGTATTATTACATTTACACTATTCATGGTAACATTTTTCTTTAGAATATCAGATGATAAAGGATTTATCTCATTTAGATGAACTTCTATCTCTCCATCGACTTCTTTTGCTATCCTTATCCCCCTTATACCAGTTGATGAAAATGCATCCAAAAATTTTTTTGCTCCTTTATTTGCAATAAACTGACAGAATATAATCTCTATATCCCTATCAATTTCAAATGTTGGGTTATAAAAGCTTGGCTTTTTTTTACCAGGACCCTTATATGCTTCAAATTCAAAAATATTTATTTCCGTTTTCCCTTCCTTTATCATCAAACTCCTTCTTCTTCAAGAATCTTCTCTATTTTATATGGCAGAAGATTCCTATTCTTCTGGGTGATCTCTAATATCCTGACATTATTTCTATTTCTTATTCCCTGCAATGTTGCATCTCTTGATTTCTTATGCAATGTTATCAATGCGGGTTTTTCACAATCAAGAACTTCTTTAATTGCTTCCCTGAACTTCTTGCTTTCCAATTCCATCTTACCGACTTCATCAACCACAACAATATCTATCCTATCATCTTTTATAGCTCTCTCTATCGCTGGTATGCCAAATTCATCAAGAGCTTTCAAGTTTATTTTGTATTTTCCTACCCTATAAGAAGAATCAATATCAACATGAGCAAAAATTCTTTCCTCTTTTGTCATTAAATCAATTATTTTAAATCCCACTCTCTCGCCATTTTCCTCAATTTCTTTTGTAATCATTCCTCCAAAAGTATATTTGTCTTTCAATCTTTCCATAATTCTAATTAATCCCTCTGTTTTTCCAACTCTTGGTGCCCCTGTTATACCTATTTTTGGGATTACATCCATAATAAAAGTAAATACATTTAAATTTAAAAACAATATGTTTTATTTTGCTATAACAGGTATCCTTTTTCCGCACGAATTGCATTTTCCATCTTTCAAGCCAACTATTTTTGAAGAAAAGCCATGCCTTTCTATAAGCAAATTTTTGCAATTTGGGCAGTAAGTATTTTCATAATCTCCATGAGGAACATTCCCCAAATATACATAATTAAGACCTTCTTCATTTGCAATTTTATATGCTTCCAAAAGTTTTTTTAAGGGTGTAGGAGGCAAATCATTCATTTTATAATGTGGATAGAAAGCAGTGAAATGAACTACTTGTTCGTTTCCGAGATTTTCTAAAACCCATCCACAAAACTTCCTTATCTCTTCCTTATCATCATTTTTTGTTGGAATAACAAGATATGTTATTTCTATATGAACACCTTTACTTTTATAACTTTTACATGCATCAAGCACAGGCTCAATTTCTCCCTTGCATATCTCTTTATAAAAATCTTTGTTAATTGCCTTTAAATCTATATTAGCAGCATCAATATATTTAGCTACTTCATATATTGCATCCTCATTTATATAACCATTTGTAACAAAAACAGTATACAATCCCTCTTTTTTTGCAATTTTTGCGGAGGCAAGAGCATATTCTATCCATATGGTTGGCTCATTATATGTCCATGCAATTCCATCACAACATTTTTTCGCCCTTTCAACTGCTTCATGGGGCATAATTTCTTCAAGATAAAATTCTTCTGGCTTTGCCTGGCTTATTGAATAATTCTGGCAGTGCATGCATTTTAAATTACATCCCACGCTGCCCATAGAATAAACAAGAGTTCCTGGATAAAAGTGAAAGAGAGGTTTCTTTTCAATCGGGTCGGGGCTGGCGGAGGAAGCAGATGCATATATAAGGGTAAATAATTTTACATTCCTTGCTTCTCTTACCCCGCATATTCCTCGCTTTCCATCCTTAATGAGGCAATTATGAGGGCATAAAGTGCATTGCACCTCTCCATCTTTTGAAATCCAGAATTTTGCTTCTTTCTCCACAAAAATTAAAGCATGCGTCTATAAATAATTTGGTTTTATCCTTGGGTTCCAGTCAAAGGAAAATTTTGGTATATAATATGGCAGTCCTAAAATCCATAGAATTTTTATTTTTATTCCTATGTAATCGCTCCAGTAATTTTCATTCCATATATTAATTGAATCATCTCTTGCATTTGGGATATTATCGATAAAGGTATTCCTAATTATTCTGTTTCCAGTGCAATCGCTTCCCAGATAAACACCGTATCTCTGATTTTCCTCTAAATAATTTTCTTCAAAAGAATTATTTTTTGAATTTAAAAACTGCACACCCTCCATGTTTTTTGATATAAAATTTTTTGATATTTTTGTATCAAAAGTTTTATAAATATAAACTGGGTAGCAACTTTTAGATACATTATTTTCCTCTATGAATCCATTTTCCCCCTCAATCCACATTCCATACCACTGAGTATATGAAAAATTGTTTTTGGTTATATGAAAATTTTCAGACTTTTCAGCCCATATTCCATACCAGTTATTTATTATATCATTTTCATTTATCATCCAGCCTTTCCCCTCAATCCATATACCAACTTCATTTTGCCTAATAATATTTTTCTCTATTTTGCTACTATTTCCAGTAATAAACAGCCCTTTCCCGGAAAAATAAATTTCATTTTTATAGAAATAAAAATTATCTCCGTAGCATTTTATTGTTTCTCCTTTTTTATTTCCTTCTATGGAAAATCCTTCAATATAAACATTATTTGCATAAATCTCTATACTCGATGTTTTTATTTTTGCATTTTCTCCTAAAATTTTTAATGATTTATTTATGATAAGATTTTCTTCATAAAAACCTTCATGAACAATTATTGTATCTCCATCTACAGAATCATTTATTGCATCCTGAATTTTTGTATAATTATTTACTCCGTTTCCTCCAACATGCAAAACCCTTTCCATATTAATCTTTCTACTTTTCTTTAATTGGAGAGTGGGGTCGCCAAAAATAATAAATTCTTCAGCGGCCTTTATATGAAATGCCATTGAAATGTTTTCAAAAGATGAATTTGATAAATATCTGACTATTGAACATCCCCATGCCTCTCCTAAATTATTTTTATCCTCAAATTCCTCACAAAATAAAACATGCAATTTCCCAAGAAAAGCATCCGTCAAGTTTTCTCCATGAATAATCCAGCACAAGCCCGTTGAGCCGATGCTTGCAACAGCTTTTCCATATTTCAAGAATAGCCAGTTAAAGCAATTGCTCCTGTTGAACTGCGAAAGATGTGTTCCTGAAGTTAGAATAATTGGCAGGAATTCGTTTTTAATCTGTAAAATGTTGAATGATCTATAAAATATCCATTCATTGCTGTTTTTTCTATGAGTTGCCCATAAATGATGATTGCCCGCCCCCTCAAAAACAATAAAACCTGCTCCCTTATTTATTTCTTCATTTATCTTTTTACTGCTCAAATCATCTGAATAAATTTTAACAATTTCATAAATTTTCAGCCCATCTGCAATTTCTTCAAGAATATATTCTCCCTCTGCAACATTCCAAGGATCATTTGGATATAAATCTCCCCACATAAGATAGCCCTATTGGATGGTGAGCTATTTTCATATTTTATTATATTCTCTATAACTTTTTTTAACTCTTCCCTGTTTTCAGCTGGTATTCTTCCAACATATAAATCTGGAAATAAATCAACTTCATCATAAAATTTTTCATCTCCAATTTCATGCTCATATTCTCCATAATAGCCATTATTGTTTGTATCCCATGAAGAAAAATTTCCTTTAGCATCATATATATCTGCAAAATAAAGATCGCTCAAAAAACATCTTTCATATTCCCAGGAAGAGCTCCTGTCATTCACCCAAACATATCTTACTGGCATATACCAATCTTCCTTTAGCCCGACTTTTCTTCCTCCTACAAGCATAACATATTTTATTCCCCATTCCTCAATTGCATTTTTAATGAAATATTTCACTTTTTCAGCATCATCCCTGCCATTTCTCGCTACAT
The DNA here is from genome assembly GCA_014361245.1 of Thermoplasmatales archaeon. NCBI lineage: Archaea > Methanobacteriati > Thermoplasmatota > Thermoplasmata > Thermoplasmatales > Thermoplasmatales archaeon. The sequence goes on from JACIWB010000016.1 coordinate 19,229, forward strand.
TGCTACTGTAAATTTCATTTAGCCCCACTGCTATTGTTTTTATTCCCTTGCTTTCCTTATGCTGCTTCAATGCTTCAATCTCGCTCAGCCATGCATCTGGTGAAATTATCAAGAAATCATAAGAGTTCTTATTCAGTTGTATAAATGAGTTTGGCATAAGGATTAAAAAAGCAACAAATAGTTTTAATAGCATAAAAAAATAAAAGAATTTTTTTATAAAGTTTTCCTTCTGAGAGCATCTTTCTGAGAAAAATTATATATCTCTATTTTATTTCTTTTAGATGCAAACTATATATGTTGGAGATAAAGCTCCTATAAAATATGCTACCGCTGTTGCAATGGAATTTGAAAAGGGAAGCAATGAAGTATGCATCAAGGCAAGGGGGAAAGCAATTTCAACAGCAGTTGATGCAAGCCAGATAAGCATAAATAAATTCGTTAAAGATGCAAAGATAAAAGAAATAAAGATTTTTACTGAAGAGATAGAGAACAAACATATCTCAGCGATAGAAATATTGCTATCAAAGGAATAAATAAGCTATTCCAACCAGACATAAAGAGCCCACAAAATCCGCAACACTTGTAAGAACGGGTATTGTAACATTATCCGGATTTATACCTATTTTAAAGGAAAATATTGAAGTATAATAGGCGAGGAAATCCATTATAAAGATTAGTATCTGCCCCGCAATAACCGATATTGCTATCATTTGAAAAATATTTACTGGTATCATAAAAAATTTGTTAACTGCATATCCTATTACTCCTATTGAAAAAAATTCTATTAAAGCAACTAAATGAACTATTGCAAAAAGACCAAAAACTTTTCTCGGCGGCTTCCTGGCAGCTTTAATCTCTCCAGTAAAAAGGGCGGAGGAAAAGCGGGCGGCGAGGATGCCCCCTATCGCGCCCCCATCTTCGAGAAAGGCGGGAAGAATTGTTAAGAGGGCTGGAATTGCAAAAAGTTCTCCATGCTGTGAGCCGATGGTTGCCCCAGATGCTGAGCTGAGAAATGCGCAGATAATGAGTAAAGGGGTGCTTTCTATTATAATTTTTCTGAAATTTTTTCTCCTTATGCTGGAAAAACTGAAAAAACTTATAAAAATGAAAAACATTAGCATGATAAATTGCAATTTAAAATCAATTCTGGTTATAATTTTTAGGGACATGAAGAGCAATGGCAGGGTAAATACATCTCCTGCAAATGTTATTATTGGTGCTGTTATGTTATCTGGGTCCCATCCTTTTTTATATCCAGCAAAAACAACATTAAGGGTTAAAAAAAGCATTATGAACGCAGAAAATAAGCCAGCAAGATATGAAATTAAAATTAATTCAAGAAAACTTGCTTCCAAACCAATTCTTTTTGATATTATCCATGAAATGAAACCGAGGAAAAAACTCATTGAAAAGGTTAGATTGAAAGAAGAAGAGATATTATCTCTGAGTAAAGGATTTTTCTTTCCAGGCAGAATTTCTCCTGTATGGAGATGCGTGCCCAATCTTGAGCCAAGAGATGAAAAAATATTTCCCCTCATATCTATTGCTGGAGGAATCAATATTAAAAGAGCGGGAAAAATCTTCAAGCTTTCATTAAAATAACCCATTGATAATGCAGTTAGCAAATCACCAAAAGTTGAGATGGAGAGAGCTACCAAAATTTCCTTTAAATCCTTCTTTGCTTTCGTAGATATCCATGTTAGCATGCATATCGCCTTTAGGAGGTGGCTCTTTTTCCATCCTGAAGGCTATCCTTTTCAATCATTAAATACTTTCGTGATACATGCTAACAATTATCAAATCAGCTTTAAATTTAATTTATTTATTATGGTTGGTGAAAATATGGAAGAAAAAAATCCTTTTAAAATAGCGCAAAAGCAGTTGGATGAAGCGGCAAAAATAATGGAGCTTGATGAGGCAGCTCATCAAATGCTTCGTGAGCCAATGAGGACGCTAACAGTAACAATACCAGTAAAGATGGATAACGGGGAAACAAAAGTTTTCACTGGCTTCAGGGTGCAATATAATGATGCAAGGGGGCCCACCAAGGGAGGAATAAGATGGCATCCAGAAGAAAATTTAGATACAGTGAAAGCACTCGCTGCATGGATGACATGGAAGACAGCAATTGTTGATTTGCCCTATGGAGGAGGAAAAGGAGGAATAATATGCAATCCAAAGGAAATGAGCGACGCAGAAAAAGAAAGACTTGCAAGAGGATATGTCAGAGCAATTTCTCGCTTTATCGGGCCAGAAAAAGATATACCAGCCCCAGATGTATATACAAATTCGCAGATAATGGCTTGGATGATGGATGAATACAGCAAGATAGTTGGCTACAATGCGCCAGGCGTTATAACAGGCAAGCCGCTGAGCATAGGCGGGAGCAAGGGCAGGGCGGACGCAACAGCCAGGGGAGGAATGTTTGTGCTAAGAGAAGGGGCAAAATATATAAACCTACCTCTTGAGCCAGATATGGAAAACATGCATAAACCTTACGGGGAATTGATAAAAATTAAGGAAAATATAAATCCAAAGAATGCAGTTACTGTTGCAATTCAGGGATATGGAAATGCGGGGCAGTATGCTCATCTGCTTGTTAAAAAGCTCTTCAAGAATGCAAAGGTTGTTGCAATAAGCGACACAAAAGGAGGAATATATAATGAAGACGGAATTCCTTTTGATAAGGCGGTTGAGACAAAAGAAAAGAAGGGTAGCGTGGTTGAATATGAGGAAGGAAGGAAAATAACAAACGAAGAGTTACTGGAATTAAAGGTAGATATACTTATCCCGGCAGCAATTGAAAATGTAATACATGGAGGAAATGCAGACAAAATAAAGGCAAAAATAATACTTGAACTCGCAAATGGACCAACAACTCCAGAAGCAGATGTAATACTACATAAAAAAGGAGTTCTTGTTTTGCCAGATTTCCTTGCAAATGCTGGTGGAGTAACGGTAAGCTACTTTGAGTGGGTTCAGAACATATATGGCTACTATTGGAGCTATGAAGAGGTGTATGAAAAGTTAGATAAAAAGATGAGCCAGGCATTCTGGGATGTAATAAACAAGAGAGAAGAATACAAGAAGAAAGGAAAGGACATACACATGCGCACTTCAGCATATATAGTGAGTGTTGAAAGAGTGGTTCAGGCAATGAAAGATAGGGGATGGATTTAATCTCTTTTCCCCAATTTTTTCTTACACTCATCACAGAGAAAAGATGGTTTAATAATTGCTTCGATCACGCTATTTGAGAATTTCATAACACATTCATTTTTGCAGTGTGGCAGACCAAGTAAATGCCCGACTTCATGAACAACTTCTTTTGCTATTATTTCCTCAGGAATTCTATAGCAAGATACAATTGCCCTATTTTTTGTTGCAAGCCCGAAAATAAAATTCATTCCCCTCAAATAAATATCTACATCCACAATCAATATTGAGAAAGGAGGGATAAATTCAACAAGAATGCTTGCGTCATATTGCCCTCTTTTTTTATTATATGCCTCCTCTCTTGGCTTAAAAAATCCAGCATCTTCTACTTGGAGCCCAAAATTTTCTTTTAAGGCATCTGCTATTTTTTGCAAATTTATTTCTTTAGAATAAAGCAATTTCATATGTTTAAAACAAACAACTTAAAATATATTTACTGGAAAATGCAGGGGGTGGGATTTCCGTTTGCATTTCGAACCCACGAAGGCCTGCGCCACAAGGCCCTGAACCTTGCGCCTTTATCCGCTTGGCTACCCCTGCTGACATAAAATAGCGTGAATATATTTTATTTTATCTCTGCGAGCTTCAATATTCTCCTTGCCTTTCTTTCAACTGGCAAATCAATCATTCTTCCATCGAGCGTAGCCACCCCCAAGCCCTTTTTCTTTGCATCTTCTATTGCTTCTATTATTCTCCTTGCCTCCTCTATCTCCTCACTGGTTGGGGTGAAGCATTTATGAATTATTTCAATTTGTGAAGGATGAATTGCTCCCTTCCCATCAAACCCCATTTCAAAAACTCTTCTTGCTTCCTCAGCGAGCCCTTTCTCATCTTCAGCATTAGGATAAATCGTATCCAAAGCCTGCAATCCCGCCGATTTGCTTGCAACAAGAATTTTACAGCGGGGATAAAACATTGCTTCCCAGCTTCGCTTGCACCCAACATCACGGGAGTAATCTTCTGCACCAAAGGCAATTGCAACAATTCTTTCGCTCGCTTTTGCAATTTCATTTGCATTTGCAATACCCTTAGCTGTTTCTATTATTGGCATCAGATGACAATCAAGATTTGCTTCATCAATTATTTTTTCGATTACTTCTATATCTTCCCTGCTCTCTACTTTTGGAAGACATATTCCATGAGGATTTCCATATGTTATTTGCTTTATATCATCCCTTGCCATTTCTTTATTTATTCTTACCCATATTTCAGATTTTCCAAAATCCATCGTTTTCAAAGCATTTTTTACGAGATATCTTGCATCTATCTTATGATCAAAAATTACTGAATCCTCCAAATCGAGGATTATGCAATCGCACTCATATACCCCAACGCTATTTATCAGGCGAGGATTGTTTCCAGGAATATAAAGCCTGCTTCTCCTGAGCCTGTCCTTTGATGTTTTTCCCCTCTTAACTTTTTTATCAGTAACATCTTCCCTGCTTGCTTTTGCAATCGCCGCTTCGAGGCGGGAAATTATGACATAATCTATTGCCCCATTTTCAATTATTTCAACATTTGCTTTTACATCAATTTCTTCAAGCCTTTTTCTTACAATTTCCTCTATATGCCCCTTGTAAAGATGCGTTTTTGTTTTCAAAATTACTTCACCATCCCCAGGAGAAACTTTAACTATGCAATCCCTTTCATTTTCAGTTCCAGAAAAAGCTTCTTCATTTATCTTCATGGCTTACCACCCGCTATTTCAAAATCTATAAAATCGCAGTGATGAATGACAATTGCTTCCTTGCATCTCTCAACAAATTCCCCTTCCTTTGAATGAGAAGCTATTATATTCACTATCTCATCATTAAGCCCCACTTCCATTGCAAGAGCCGCGCCCGCCACGGGATGGCGGACATGCTTTCCAAATTTTGATTTAACAACCTTCCCGTCTCTTTTCTCATACTCAAGCAATTTTCCCACATCATGAAGAATTGCGCCAGCGATTAAATTATCCATATTCAATTTCTTGATTTTCCCTATTTCATATGCCATGCTTGCAACATTATTTACATGCTCAACATATGAATATGGTTTTTCAAGAAGCAGTGTAAATGGTATTTCCCTTAAATTTTTCCACCCTCCCCTCTCCATTGCAATTTCATAGCATTTTTTAACCTTCTCCCTTATTTCTTCGCTCCTTATCTCCCTTAACAGAGGAAATTCTTCTTCAAGATTCATGGAATAAATGTCTATATTTTTATTTTAATTTTTCCATCTCTTCTTTAAGTATCCTGTTTATCAGCGCTCCATCCGCTTTCCCCCTCAAATCTGCCATGAGAACGCCCATTAAGGGCTGAATTGCTTCCTTTCCCTTTTCTTTAACAAAATCCATCCTTTCATTAATAACTTTTTTTACAAATTCTCTAATTTCTTCCTCACCCATATGGCTGAGGGCACATTCTTTTATCGCTTCCTCGAGATTATAACTTTTATTCATTGCAAAGTATTTGAGTAATTTTTCTATTCCCTCTTTTGCATATTTTTTCTCTTGAAATCCTTTCAAAACAATTTCAACCATTTCTTTATCAACTTCATATCCTTCTTTTTCTATCTGAGGGATTATATTCAGCAATATTCTTGAAACAATCTTTTCCTGCCCGAATTTTTTTGCAAATTCTTCAAATATTTCATCTTTTTCAAGCATGACCAACTGCCTTGCTTCTTCTTTTGTAAGCCCATAATAATTTGCTATTCTGTCAATTTTTTTATCAGGTATTTCTGGCAGAATTTTCTTTATCTTTTCAATTCTTTCCTTTCTTATCGTTATCGGTTTTATATCCGTTTCAGGATACATTCTCTCTGCACCAGGCAGGGGGCGCATGTATTCAGTTGTTCCATCTTGCAAAGCCCTCCTTACTTCTTCAGGCACCCCTTCGCATGCTTTTTTAGCTCTTTCATAGACCGCTTGGAGACATTTTTTCACAATTTCGGCATCTCCAGCAGATATAACAAAAGCATCTTGTCCGCCACAATTTAACTCTTCCCTTACCCTTAAAACCTCTTCGTTGCTTATTCCATAATTTGGTAGCTCATCTGAATGAATTATTCCTCCTCCATTTATTTTTGCATGCATTGCAAGTTCTTTTCCAAGGCGATGCTCCTTATATATCAATCCAGATAAAAGTCCCTTAAAATTCGGTAATTTTATTGCAAAAACAACACCATTTTCAATTGCCTTTCTTATAAATTTTGAGGATGTTTTTTCAAAAATCTTTGTTACATCTTTTAATTCAAAATTAAAATCCAACCCTTTCAATCGCTTGCTAACTTCAATAAGCTCAATCTGCCTTTTAGCTTCATTTTCAAGTATTTTTGGAATATCATTCAATTCCTGCACTCCTTTTATTTCAACCCTTGCACCTCCTTCAATAGAGATATTTAAATCCTGCCTTATCGTTCCAATTCCTCTCTTTACTTTTTTAGTTGCTCTCAATATAAGTCCTATTTTTTCAGCAATTTCCTTTGCTTTTAAAGGAGATGTAATTGTAGGAGATGTTGCAATCTCTATTAAGGGTATACCAAGCCTATCAAGAGAATATTTAACTTCTCTTTCATTCTCCTCTATTTTTCGAGCGGCATCCTCTTCTATGCATATCGTAGCAATCTCAACATCATCTATTTTTCCATCTATTGCAACAAGAGCGGTTCGCTGAAAACCTGTTGTATTTGAACCATCTATAACCACTTTCCTCATAAAATGTATCTCATCAAAAATATGCGCATCAAACAGAAGAGAAGCCATTATTGCAAAATCAATCACCTCACTATTTGCTTCATGGGGCGGCTCCTCATCTGCCTCCACCAGGCAGGAAGACGGGGAGATGTGGTAAATAAATTTTCTTCCTCTTTTTTCTTCTTCAATTGCTGCCTTATCAATTTTTCCAATCTCTGATTTTGTTGCCTTCAACCTTCTTGAAAATGTTTCTTCCGCTTTCTCGCTTAACTCAGAGGGACATGAGCAGAAAAGCTTATGTGCATCAATTTGCTGATGAATTTCCAAGCCAGCTTTAAATCCAATGTTTTTGTAATCCACAAGTTAAATGTTTTTTCTATAAATTATTTTTTTGGTTAAAGTAGAAACTCCATAGATTTCTTGCACTTAAATTTGCAAAAAGATTGAGAAATTTGTTTAAAGTCCCTTTTGTATTAAAAAATCTTCTTGCCATCTTATCCATTGAATAAAATTTAACATATAATCTTTTTACTCCTCCTTCAAGCTCTTTAACACTCATCCCTTTTGGCTCAAAAACAGCATGCACCATGTCATATTTCGACCAATCAAAGGTTAATATTCTTCCTTCATTTAACATTTTTTTAAATACAGGCGTGCCTGGAAGTGGAGTGAGGATACTGAAGTTAGCAAGATCTATTCCCCATTGAAGAATTGCCTCAAGAGTTGTATCAAATATTTCTGGCTTGTCATTATCAAAACCAAAAATAAAGGAGCCCCATACCATCATACCCTCCTTTTGAATTTTTTCAATCATTTTTGGAATTTTCTCAACTATATTCCCTCTCTTCTTAATCTCTTCATCAATTGTTTTTTGTGATATGCTTTCTATTCCGACCATCCATGCAACGCATCCCGCCTTTTCAGCCAATCTTAAAATTTCTATATCTTGAGAAAGAATTTGCATGTTTCCAAATGCAATCCATTTTTTTCTTATCTTATTTTCAATAATTTTTTTGAAGAGATTTTTGCTATAAGATGGATTGATTGTAAGAGATGCATCATGAAACCATACTATCCTGGTGGGTAAGGAAGAAAATTCCCTTACAACATCCTCTATTCTCCTTTTTCTATGTATATTATCATTAAAAGCAGTTAGCTGACAGAATTCGCATCTATAGGGACATCCTCTTGTAGCCTGTATCGCAGATGAAAAAGAGTTAAGATTATCAACGCTTCTTTTTGGAGGAGGAATATTACTTCCTTCCACTTTTTTCCATCCATAAAATTGCTTCAATTTTCCTTTCTCAAAATCATCCAGCAAAATTTTCCAGCTATTCTCCGCCTCACCTATCACAACTGCGTCCGCATGCTCCTTCGCCTCCTCTGGCATTGCGGTCGCATGATATCCGCCAATGACAACCTTTATTCCCCTCTTCCTAAATTCATCCGCAATTTCATATGCTCTGAAAGCGTCAGGGGTAAAAGCTGAAATGCCAACTAAATCACATTCTTCTTCAAAATCAACTTTTTCATACCATTCATTTACTATTTTTACTTGATGCTTTTCTGGAGTGCATGAAGCAATTTGAAGAAGAGATAAAGTAGGAATAAAAAATTTTGCTCTTAACCTGCTGAAATATCCTGCATTTTTATATGCATTAACCAGCAATATTTTCATATCATCACTTGAACGCTCTTTTTATGAACGCTAATAAAATGGATGTTAATTTAAAAATTTTTCGAAATGACATGCTGTGTTGAATAAACCCTAAAATTTTTTATTTTTGCAGCATTTCTATAAGAGGAGATATGGATGCCAGATGAGAGAAATTGGAAAGAATATAATGAACAATTGGTGAGGAGAGAAGAAATGTACATTTCTCTGGATTTTATGGAAACATGGAATAAAGAACTTGATGAAATGAATTATAAAAAGAGAGGAAGACCATATAAATTTCCAGAATCTTTCATGATATTCCTTGATTTCATTCACATCGCTTTTCTTCCATTTCGCCAGATGGAAGGATTTTTGAGAAAGCTCCCTGAATATATCCAAAGCTGAAGGCAGATACTATTCTTCAGGGATGAAAGTCCCCAGCAGAGGAGAATGGATGCGTCATAAATGGAGGGAGGAAAGGATGGATTAAAGTGCATATTGCTGTGGAGCTATTGGTAGAGAAAGCAAAGAGAACCATTGGCAATAAAAAATAGAGAGGATGACG
>JACIWB010000017.1 GCA_014361245.1 Thermoplasmatales archaeon
AAAATCCTTGCATTTGTGATACCATTTTCTTACTGCTTCATATGAAAATATTTCAAAATCTCTCAGAATTTTGCTGGTTTTTCTGTAGGATAGTCCAGCAAAATATAGAAGAATAGTCAGTGCCTCTATTTTCCAATCTTTTCCTCAAACCATTTTCACTTTATATTTTTCTTAAGTTGACAGTGTCGACATATGGTATCAGAAATTATTAGTTAAATGCTCTTCTTTACATGGCAGAAAAGTTAATTGAAAAGCAAATAAATTATAAAAATTTTTAATGTGTGGAAAAATTTAAGAAATAATTTATGATTACCTTTAAAAATAATTAAATTCTATTGATTTGAGAAGAGGTGAAAGAAATGAGGATATTAGGGAAACACATAATAGCGGAATTCTATGGCGTGGATAAGAAACTGATATCGGAAGAAAGTGTAATCAGGGGGATAGTTGAAAAGATTATTGAGGAAGCAAAAATAGAGAAAATAGGGATTTTAACAAAGCAATTCAACCCTCACGGAGTTACATGTGTTGTATTGATTGCAGAATCGCATATTTCAATTCATACTTGGCCAGAATATGGCTTGGTCAATCTTGATATATTTACTTGTGGTGATAAGGGAAAAAGTGAAATAGCTTTTGAATTATTCATCAAATATCTGAAACCAAAACATTTCAGACATTATATTTTGGATAGGGGATGAAATGGATAGGATAGAATATCAGATAATCTCTTTTTTGAGCAAAGGCACTGCTTCGCCATGGGAAATAATCGCTAATATTGATGCTTCTCTGCCTGAATTTTATAAAAAATTGAATAAATTAAAGGGAGAGGATATAATAGAAATTAATGATGGCAAATTAAAACTTACTCAAAAAGGAAAAAAATTTGCAGAAAAATGGATTGATTTGAAATGTAATGCATGTGATGGTACTGGATATAAATTTTTTTGTGGAATAGAGAAAGAATATAAAAAAATAATGAAAGAACGCCCTCCCGCTTTTGAAAAATATGATCAGGGATATATGGGTGTTGGAGATGTTTTAAGGAGGATATCTTTTATATATGAAAGAGGGGATTTAAAAGGAAAAATATTTGTTATTGGAGATGATGATTTTTTAAGTATAGCATGTGGGCTAACTTTTATTCCAAAAAAAGTTGTTGCAATTGACATAGATGAAAGAATTGTTGAATTCATAAACAGAATAGCAAATGAATATAGTTTGTCAGTGGAAGCATTTATTCAGGATATAAGGAAAGAAAACATTGAATTTTTTAAAAAATTCGATGTATTCGTTACTGACCCTGTAGAAACCCTTCCTGGCATAAAACTATTTCTTTCTAGAGGAGCTTATTCATTGAAAAGAAATGGAGCTGGCTATTTTGGGCTTACAACACTTGAAGCATCCATGAAAAAATGGTATGAAATACAAAAAATGCTTCATGAAATGGGCTTCGTAATAACAGATATAAGAAGAAAATTCAATACATATCCAGCTGAGAAAAAAAATTTTTCATCTTATCAGAATAAGCTTCCTATCTTCAAAAAATTAAAATTAAGGATGGACTGCAACTGGTATAAATCTTCCCTTTATAGAATAGAGGCAGTTAAAAATATAAAGCCATTGATAAAAGGAGATGTTAATCTTGGAAAAGAGCTATACATAGATGATGAAAGCTGGGCTACTCCTAGGTAAATTTTTTTATTACAAGAGGAATTTTTTCTATCATATCAGTCGCAACAATATTTCCCTTTTCCTCATAAGCCATATTTCCTGCCATTCCATTTATGAATGCTGAAATACATGCGGAATAAAACGGTGCAATTTTTTTTGCAAGCATCGCGGCACAAATGCCGGCGAGCGTGTCCCCTGTGCCGCCAACAGTCATTCCCTCATTGTGTATTTTATTCATCTTTAATCTTTTTCCATCGCTTATTATATCAATTGCTCCTTTAGCAAGAATTGTTGCCTCCAATTTTTTTGCCTCCTTTTTTACTATTCTTGACCGTTCTTCAATATCATCTGGCAGATCAATGCCTGTTAATCTTTTAAATTCTCCAGAATGAGGTGTTATTATAACTTTTTGATTGCATTTCTTCCCTTTCAAAACTTCTATTGCATCTGCATCATAAACAAATTTCTTATCATAATTTTCAAAAATAAATTTGCATGCTTCCAAAACTTCCTTCCTTTTTCCCAGTCCCGGCCCAACAACAATTGCATCCGCTTTTTCTATAATATCTTCCACTTCCTTTAACCCTTCAACTGTCAAAAATTCTCCACTAATTTTTCTTACAATAAGATCAGGAGAGAAAGATGCAACCACGCTCCAAACAGATGAAGGACAGCAAACATAAACAAGGTCACATCCCGCTCTGAGCGCTGCCATCCCCGCCAGATACGGGGCGCCAGTATAAGCCCCACCGCCAATAATTGCGACAATGCCATTTTCTCCCTTATGGCTCTCTTTTCTTCTCCTAGGATATAAAATTAGCTCACCAGGTCCAACATATTTTTCAGCTTCTTTAGGTATGTTTATATCTGCAACAACTATTTTTCCGCATTTTTTACTCATGTTTTCTTTTATAAAATGGAATGTTACAGTAAGGTTTGAATTGAGCATTAAATCACTACCAAAACCAGTTGGAACATCAACAGATAAAATAAATTTTCCAGATTTATTCAGAATTTTAACTATCTCACGATATGGCTCACCCAGCTTTCCTTTTATTCCCACTCCAAGCATTGCATCTATTATTGCATCGCTCTTTTCAAGGAGATTAATAAAATTTTCCTTATTGTAATTATAGATTTTGCATTTTGTTTTTGCTTTCCTGAAATTTTTAATTGCAAGATTTGTTCTTGGTCTTTCAACAGCAATTACTTTGCAATTCTTTATATGGCAACATGCCACATATCCATCCCCTCCATTGTTTCCTGGACCACATAAAACCAGCCATCTTTTAAATGGCAATTTTTTTGCTTCATTTGCAACTGCTTTCCCAGCATTTTCCATCAATTGCTCAGCGGACACACCAAAAAATTCGGCATTTTTATCAAGAATTTTTGTTTCCATGTTAATAAGTAAAATTTGATTTAAAAATTATGTGATTTTTTCTTATAGCGAACGAATAAAAATTTTTTACACCTTTTAAATCAGATATTAATACAGGAAGCTTTATTTCCAATGATAAGTAATTTTTTAAAATGTTCTTCCAAATATGGAAATGATTAATATAGCTAAATATTCAAAAGGATTTATTGCAAATGGTCTTTTCTCTGCTTTTGATTGAATAAAAATATTAAATAATTTCACGAGATTTTCCTACATGCCCATTTTTATGAAAAAACTAAAATAATGGAAAAACTTTTTATTTATGGATGAGAAACAAATCCGTCTTGCAATGAAAAGAATGGGAATAGATTTTAAAGAATTTGATGCGGAAAAAATAATCATTGAGACAAAAGATAAAGATTATATTTTTGAAAAAACAACTGTTGGAATAATAGATATGAAGGGGAAAAAAATATATCAGATTAGCGGTGAGCCAAAAATAAGAATGAAGATAAGGGAGGAAGATGTTGAGATGGTCGCAGAAAAAACTGGAAAAAGCAAGGAGGAAGCAAGAAAAGCGCTCGAAGAGACAAAAGGAGATATCGCTCAGGCAATAATCAATTTATCTTCCTAACCATTATATATGCATCTTCTCCATCAAAATAATATTTCTTTATTTCCCCTTTCTTTTTAAAACCCATTTTTTCATAGAATTTTATTGCTCCCTTATTGCTCTTCCTTACTTGAAGAGAAATTTCCCCTTTCATAAATTTAAAAATATGTTCCATCATTTTTTTACCGTAGCCCTTCCCTCTATATTCTGGATGGACAGCAATTGATATTATCATTCCTTTTTCCTCATCACCTATAATATATCCAACAACTTTTCCATTTTCCTCCACAACAAAAAAAAGTTTGTTGATGTATTCATAAAAAAAGTAAGGAGGGTAGGGATACTCAAATGATAAATTTTCTATTTCCCATACATCTCCCAAATCTTCTTCAGTGCATTTTCTTATCACATTCGCTAAACATTTCTACATTTTCAAATTTTCGCAAAAAATATTATACAAAAAATTTTTACATCTCATGAAAGTATATGTTATTGACAATGGCGGGCAATGGACACATTTGGAATGGAGAGCTTTAAGAGATATAGGGGTGAAAGCGGAGATAATTCCAAACACAACCCCCTTTGAAAAAATAGAGGACGCGGATGCAATAGTGCTTTCAGGGGGGGCACCACGCGTCGGCTTGCGGGAAAAACTTGGGAATTGCGATGAATATCTGAAAAGGGCTAAATTTCCTGTATTGGGGATATGTGCGGGGCATCAATATATGGCTAGATTTTTTGGAGGAGAGTGCAGTGAAGCAATCACGCCAGAATATGGGAAAGTGGAAATCGAGATAATAGAGAAGGATGCTATTTTTAAAGGACTACCAGATAAATTTTTTGGATGGGAAAATCACAATGATGAGGTTGTTAAAATGCCAGAAAATTTCTCTCTTCTTGCATCATCAAAATATTGCAAGGTTCAGGCAATGATGCATAACGAAAAACCATTTTTTGGGTTACAATTTCATCCTGAAGTAGAGCATACCCAGTATGGAAGAGAAATTTTCAAAAATTTTATTGAATTGATATGATATCATATTTCCCTAAACCAAATTTTCATCCAATTGCAATCTCTAATTGCAAGCTTAATTGCAAACATTGCATGGGGAAATATTTGGATGGGATGATAAAAATAAAAAATGGACAGGAGCTTTTAAAATTTGGAGAAAAATTTAAAGGATATGGCATGCTCATAAGTGGTGGTTTTGACAGAGAAGGAGGGCTTATAAATTTAGATAAAATGATAGAAGTAATTAAAAAATTGAGAGAAAAATTCTTCATTGCAATTCATCCAGGATTTGTTGATGAAAAAATGGCTAATGAGCTATATGAAGCATGTGATATTGCATTTGTTGATTTACCATCTGATAACGCAATAAAAAATGTTTTAAATATGGAAAAAAGCTCGACTGATTATTTCATGAATATGGCTCGCCTTATTGATGCAGGAATAGAAGTAACTCCCCATATAACAATAGGATTAAACTATGGAAAAGTTGAGGAATGGAAAATAATTGATGATTTAAAAAATTATAAAATCAGGAAAGTTGTTATTAACATCATAATGCCAACTCCTAAAACTCCTTTCGAAAATGTAAAAGTTAAAAAAGATGATGTTTTGAATTTCATAGATTATTCAAAAAATTTTAATTTTTCAATTGGATGCATGCGTCCTAGAAAGTTTGATGTTGATTTAGTAAAACATGGAGTAAAAGAAATTGCGGTTCCATCAAAAAAAGCGATGGAAACGGCTAAGAAAGTAGAAATAAGAAATTTTTGTTGCGGTTTGCAAAAAATTTAAATAGTAAAATTTATTTTACAATTGTAAAAAAAAGTTTACAGGTGAAAAAATGGGGAAAAAAATATTTGTAGTGTTTGTAATGGCAATGATAATAACACCTATAACAGCTTGCTTATCCGAAACAGATGGATGGGAAGGAGATGTTGCACTTATAAAAAATGCAAAATTCAGAGTATATGCAAAAAGCGGAAGAGAATATAAAATAACTCATACAACTGCATTGGGAGCATTAAATGAAGCATCTAAGATTGCTGAATTTAGCTACACAGTTGATGACAGCTGGTATAATCAATATGGCTCATTGCTTGTTGATTCAATATGGGGAATTAAAAATGAAGGAATGAAAGGATGGCAATACTGGGTAAATTATCCAGATGAGCCATTGCCATGGATTGGAGCAGATAAATATGAAGTTAAGGAAAATGATACTGTTGATTGGTTTTATGGAGATTTTTCAAGTAACCCAAGCGATTGCGAATTATTAATAAGAATACATGTTCATTTAGAAATGGATGAGTTGCCACCAAATGTTGAAATAATAAAGCCAAAAGGTGGCTTATATATTTTTGGTAGGCAAGTAATTTCCTTTCCTGGATTTTCTGTTGTTCTTGGGGAAATAAATGTCGAAGCAAATGCAAATGATTTGCAATGCGAGATTGAAAAAGTTGAATTTTATTTAAATAATAACTTAATTCATAAAGATGAAGAAGAGCCCTATGAATGGCTTTTTGATGGGGGAAAGGGAAAATTTAATCTAAAGGCAATTGCATATGACATGGCGGGCAATGAAGGAAGTGATGAAATAGTTTTATTTAAGGTGGTATAAATGGTTAAAAATTTAAATGGGAAAATAATATATGGAAGCATGAAGAAAATAACAATAGCAAGCATACTTGTTTCAGTTGGAGTAATATCAAGAATATTTTTTGGAAAATTTCTTCCGCCTTCGCCAAATTTTTATATTAACTTTTTTGGAATAAAGCAGCCAATTTTTATAGCGGGAGATGTATTCTTTATAGTTGCCTCAATTTCTCTTATTTCTGGAAGGTATCTCCGGGATTATTTCACTTTCTTAGTTCCATTCATGATAATGCTTATAACAGATGTTTTCATAGGAAATAATTTTATATTTCTCTTTACTTGGTCGGGTTTTGCAATTATGGGCGGTATTGGCTATTTACTAAGGAAAAAATCATCTATTGCCTTTTTCTCTTTAAGCATTCCTTCAATAATTCTATACGATTTATGGACAAATTTCGGCTGGTGGCTTGGATATTATGGGGGCAAGATGCAATATTTAGCGCTATGCTATACACTTGCAATACCCTTCATGATATGGCATATAATTTCAACTTCCATAGTTCTTCCTTTATTCATTATTGCTTTTGAAAGAATTGAACTTAGAGAAGATGCAAGGATTTCAAAATATTCAGCAATTCCAATTGCATCCCTTATATTCATAAGTTTATTTTCTTTGCTGTAGAAAAATTAATCGAAAGAGAATGATAGATAATAAAAGCAAAAATCAAAAGAAAATATTTAAAAAGCAGGATTAATTTAACAAAAGTATGTTTATAAAAAAAATAAAAGTAACAAATTTTAAAAGTTTCAACGATTTGGAGGTAAAACTTGGTAAATTCAATGTGTTGATTGGTGCTAACGCTTCTGGAAAATCCAACTTTATTCAGATTTTCAAATTTCTGAAAGACATAGAAAACTGGGGATTAGATGATGCAATATCGCTCCAAGGAGGAATAAAATATCTAAGAAATCTTAAATTGCGCAATAGCAAGAATCTTTCGATAAAATGTGTTTATGGGTATGATAAAAATGAGGGCGGCTCAATAGAAACAAGAGGGAAACGGATAAAATCCTATGAGATAATTTACGAATTTGCATTGGGATTTAAAAAAAAGGGATATGGATTTGAAATCGTCAAAGATGAGTTACACCACAAATTCAAGTTTTTTGAAGAAAAAAAGGGAAGAATAGAAAAGGAGGAAATAGGAGAAGGAGAAGTTATTATTTCTTGTGTTGATGGAAAAATAAACATCTCTTTAGATAAACCAGAGGAAATTCATATAAAAGAAGACGATATACCACTACTACAAATTTTTGACTTTTTTATAGAAAAAAGAGGGTTACCACCCAAGTCTCTTCTTCTTCAGTCTCCGCTTCTGGATCTTTTTTCAAATCTCTCTTTATCTCGTTCGCCGGGATTTTCAAATCTTTTTAAAAAGAACTTTATATACGATTTTGATCCAAAATTATCTAAAGAGGCCATTCCAATTACTGGAAAAAATGATTTAGAAGAAAATGGCAGAAATTTGTCACTTATTCTTAAAAATATACTGGAGGAAAAAATAAAGAGGAAAAAGATCATTAATCTGGTAAAAGATATTCTTCCATTTATAAGTGATCTAGATGTTGAGAGGTTTGCAGGCAAGTCTTTACTCTTTAAATTACAAGAGACGTATTTTACAGAAGATTATTTGCCAGCTTATCTAATTTCTGACGGAACAATAAATATAACTGCTTTAATTCTTGCTCTATATTTTGAGAAGAAACCCTTGGCTATTATTGAGGAACCCGAGCGAAACATCCATCCTTCTCTTCTCGCCAAAATAATAGATATGATGAAAGATGCCTCAGGAAATAAACAAATCATCGTTACAACTCATAATCCTCAAATAGTAAAATACGCAGGTTTAGAAAATATATTACTTGTTTCCCGTGATAAGGAAGGTTTTTCTACAATCTCTAGACCAGCTGATAAAGATGAAGTAAAAAAATTTTTAAAAAATGAGATAGGGTTAGAAGAACTTTATGTGCAAAATTTGCTGGGGTGAGGATAATTACTGACGGTAACAAACTATACATACTTGTAGAGGGACCGGATGATGAGCGATTCTTTGAGCGATTAATACCACTGCTTAGGGAAAAATATAGTGAGATAAAGATAGTGAAATATGCTCAAACTAAGGAAAAAAATATTGATAACTTACTTAAGAGTATAAAAGGAACGGGTGCAAAGTATGTGTATATGGTGGATCTCAACGATTCACCCTGTATAAGAGGGAAGAAAAGTAAAATAAAATGTAAATTAAAAAATATCGATGAAAAAAGAATAATTGTGGTTAGAAGGGAGATAGAAAGTTGGTATATTGCTGGATTAGATAAAGATGGAAGAAAAAGATTAAAGATTAAATGTTCTAGCTCTACAGATAGCATTTCAAAAGAACAATTTAATAATTTAATTCCAAGAAAATTTGCCGATTCCAGAATAAATTTCATGATAGAAATTTTGAATAGTTTTTCTATCTCTGCGGCAAAAAATAATAATACATCCTTCAGTTACTTTTTTAAAAAATTATCCAACTTATAAGATGATCTGAAGATATATTTTTACAGAAAGATTAATTATTGATTGCTTTATTTCAGCATGGATGAATTTACCTATGCAGGGGCGGGTGTCGATATAGATGCTGAAGAGAAAATTGTTGATGAAATTTTAAAAGGAATAGGATTTGAAAAAGACAGGGTTGAAGTAAATGGAATTAAACTTGTTTTATGCACAGATGGAGTTGGAAGCAAGTTGATTGTTGCAGATGAAATGAAAAAATGGGATACGGTTGGCATAGATTGCATTGCAATGAATGTGAATGATGCTCTTGTAATGGGAGCCAAGCCAGTTGCATTTGTCGATTATATAGCATTTGAAAAGTTGAGCATTGAAAAAGCAAGAGAAATTGCAAAAGGGCTAAAGAAAGGAGCAGATGAAGCGGGTGTGCCAATAATAGGAGGGGAAACCGCAAGCTTGGGAGATATAATAAGAGGATTTGATTTAGCTGGAACATGTCTTGGAGTTGTTGAAAAAGAAATACCAAAGGATATAAAGGAAGGGGATCTAATAATAGGAATAAGAAGCAGTGGAATTCATTCAAATGGTTATACTCTTGCAAGAAAAGTTTTTAAGGAGAATGGCTACTCATTTAATGATGAAATTGATGAAATAGGAATAATTGGCCATGCATTGCTTGAGCCAACAAAAATTTATGTTAAACAAATTCTTGCTCTCTGGAAAAATTTTGAAGTAAAGGGAATTGCTCACATAACTGGCGGCGGGCTGAGGAAAATAAAGAGAATTTGTAAGAATGTTCTTTTCAGCATCGAGGAGCCACTAGCTCCACAGCCAATATTCAGGATAATACAAAAGCTTGGGAAAATAAGCGATAAGGAGATGTATCAGACATTCAATATGGGGATGGGAATGGCAATAATAGTTGAAAAAGAAATTGCTGATGATGTAGTTGATTTTTTAAATAAGTATGAAGAAGCAAAAATTGTTGGAAGAGTAAAAAAAGGCGCAGGTGTAGAAGTTCCAAAACTTGGGTTGAGGTATTAATAGCAAAAAATTTTAACACATCACGCTTTACACTCTTATGAAAACAACATTTAGTATAATAAAGGCAGATGTCGGCGGCTCGCCTGGGCATGCAAAGGTTGATTATAGATTAATAAAAAAAGCTGAAGAAATGCTTAAAGATGCAAAGGAAAGTGGAATAATAAAAGATTTTTTTGTTACTAATTGTGGCGATGACCTTGAGCTAATAATGACACATGATAAGGGTGAGGATAATGAAGAAATTCATGGGCTTGCGTGGAATGTTTTTAAATCAGCAAGTGAGATAGCTAAAAAACTTGGTTTTTATGGAGCGGGGCAGGATTTGCTTAAAGACGCATTTTCTGGAAATATAAAAGGACTTGGACCAGGAATTGCAGAAATGGAATTTACTGAAAGAAAATCAGAGCCAATTATTGCTTTTCTGATGGATAAAACAGAGCCAGGAGCATTCAATTTGCCAATATTTAGAATTTTTGCTGATCCTTTTAATACAGCGGGCTTAATCATTGACCCAAATCTTCATTCTGGATTTACATTTGAAATATGGGACATAAAGGAGCATAAAAGAGTTTTTATGAATTTGCCAGAGGAAATGTATGATTTGCTTGCCCTTATTGGAGTAAAATCAAGATTTGTTATAAAGAGGGTTTTTCCAAGAGAAAAATTGCCAAAAGATGAGCCAGTTGCAGTCGTATCAACAGAAAAATTGTATCAGATAGCGGGTGAATATGTTGGAAAGGATGACCCTGTTGCTGCTGTAAGAGCTCAATCTGGCTTACCAGCTGTTGGCGAGGTTCTTGAGCCATTTTCATTTCCTCATCTCGTCTCTGGATGGATGCGAGGCAGCCATAATGGTCCAATAATGCCTGTTCCAATTAAATATGCAAAATGCACTCGCTTTGATGGACCCCCAAGAGTTGTTGCAATCGGCTTCCAGATTAAAAACAGCGAAATAACTGGCTATGAAGATTTGTTTGATGACCCAGCATTTGATTACACCCGCCAGAAAGCAATGGAAATAGCAGAATATATGCGCAGGCATGGCCCCTTTGAGCCGCACCGCCTCCCGCTGGAAGAAATGGAATACACAACTTTTCCAAAAGTTATGGAAAAACTGAAGGATAGATTTGAGGAAATTTAGCCAAGCTTTATTCCAGCGAATGTGAGTAATGTTACGATAAAGCATGCTATGCATATGCCGATAAATATGCATGCTAAGGATTTTTTAAAATCTAACCCAAATAGATAAGCTGCCAAGCTTCCAGTCCATGCTCCAGTAAATGGCAGTGGAATTGCCACAAATATTATCAGCGCCAGCGTTTCCCATTTTTCAATGCTTTTTTCGGTTTTTTTTCTTGTATAACTGTATATTTTATCAAAAAATTTATTCCATAAATTCCATTTCCTAAGCCATTTTTCAACTGGAAAAAGAAATTTTATTATAATGGGCGAGGGAATAAAGTTTGCAAATAATATTAATGGAATTGCAAAAAATAAATTAAGGTTATAGTAGAAAGCAAAAGGTATTGCTCCTCTCAGCTCAGAAAAAGGAGAAAGAGCTAAAGCAGCGACTATAATCCATTTAATTATTTCATCCATTTATCGCCCTCCCCATTCCTTTTTCTCCAACAAATTCAAAATCATCAACTATCTTTTCCCCTCTTAAATAAACATGCATTGGATAAATGCATTTCATTCCTTCATAAGCACTCCATCCACATTTTGATAGCGGTTTAATCTTCTTAACTTTCTTTAAATCTATAACTAAAAAATCAGCGTCATTTCCTACTTTAATTTCTCCCTTTCTTATTCCAAATAGTTTTGCTGGATTCTTGCAAAATGATTTTTCTATTATTTTAAAGCTAATTACTCCTTTTTTTGCAAAATAAAGCAGGATGGGCATAAAAGCATCTACTCCAGGCATTCCAGATGGAGCATCTTCAAAATTTTCCTTTTCCTCAATCAGGTGAGGAGCATGATCTGATTCAAAAATTTTAATCTCGCCTTTTTTAAATTCGTTGAAAAGTTCCTTTCTCTCAATCTCGCTCCTTAGAGGAGGATTTACTTTTCCAAATGCCTCTTTTTTAAATTTATTCTCATATGAAAATAGAAGATGATGCAGGGTTACTCCAAAACTTGCTCTCCTTTTTATAATTTCAATTGATTTTTTTGATGTCACATGGCATATATGAATTTTTGCTCCTATTTTCTCATTTAATTCAATAATTTTTTTAATTGCATTAAGCTCACATTCTAAATTTCTATTCTTTTCATGCTCAATCAAATTTCTAGCTTTTTTTCTTGAAATGCATTCCTCACTTTCAGCATGTATTGCAACAATCTTATTTTTCTTCTTTACTTCAAGAAGTATTTTTTTAATATCCTCGCAAAAAAGTTCATTATCACGAGATAAAAAAAACTTATATGCAATGCAATCCATTTCATTAACTTTTCCTTTTATTCCTCCATATAGAGCAAAATCAACGCATGCCTTCTTGCTAACTCTCCTCCTTTTTTCCTCAAAACTCTTTTTGTTATAAATGGCTGGCTCATTATTTGGCATATCAAAAACACATGTAACGCCCGCAACGCCCGCCGCTTTTGTTCCTGTGAAAAAATCTTCCTTATTTTCTTTTCCTGGCTCTCTGAAATGCACGTGTATATCAATTCCAGATGGAAAAATTAATGCATTGCCATAATCAATTTTATTTCCCCTTACATATTTTTTTATTCCAGCTATTTTTCCATCTTCTATAATTAAGCATGCATTTTTTATTCCATTTTTATATATCTTTCCCGAAACTATCATTAATGTTAAAGCCGATATGCTTAAAAACCATTTCTGCATATAAATCCATGAAAAAATTGATTGTGTTAGGTTTGGTCATCATCATGGCCATTCCAGCGATGGCTGTTGATCCTCTGGTGGATTTTGAATGGTATCCAGCAACCCCCAACTCTGGAGAAGTTGTGCATTTCAACGATACATCGCAGAACCAATCACAGATTATAGAGAGAGTATGGTATTTTGGCGATGGATATGGAGCAACAGCAAAAAATCCTACACATATATATGAAAAGCCAGGAAATTATACGGTAAAGCTTGTCGTTTTATGGAATATAAGCGGTGTGGTTTATGGTTCTTCAAAAGAAAAAACAATAACAGTGCAGAACCGCCCGCCCGTTGCTAATGCTGGCCCAGACCAAATTTTAAATGTGAGAAATGCTACTTTCAATGCTTCTGCAAGCTACGACCCAGATGGAAATATTACTTCATATAACTGGAATTTTGGAGATGGAACAACAGGAAGTGGAATAGTTGTAACACATACATATGCGAGTGATGGAAACTTTACTGTTGTTTTAAATGTTACGGATAATAATGGTTCATATGCAACAGATACTTGCAATATAATAATTGATACTTCTGCTCCTATAACAAATTGCGAGTTAAATGGAACATCTGGAGAAAATGAATGGTATATAAGTGATGTAAATGTTACATTTACTGTAAATGAAACAACAAGTGCGCTAAACAAAACATACTATAGAATTGATGGAGGAAACTGGACAGTTTATAATGGAACTTTCAATATAAGTAGCGAAGGAATACATCTTCTGGAATTTTACTCAACAGATATTGCGGGAAATACTGAGGAAATAAAGAATGTAACCATAAAAATAGATAAAACATCTCCTTCAATAAGCATAATTACGCCAGAAGAAAAGAAGTTTTATGTTTTTGGAAGAAAAATTTTGCCGACGCTTAGAAAAACAATAATAGTTGGAAAAATAACTGTTGAGGTAAATGCAAGCGATAACATAGCCATAAATAATGTAAAATTCTATGTTGATGGAGAGGAAAAATACAATGATAGCAGCGAACCTTATGAATGGAAATGGGGAGGGGCAATTGGAAGCAAAAATTTAACAATTACTGCTTACGATTATGCGGGATTAAATTCATCTGATTCTATAGAAGTAACAATATTCAGTTTATTCAAGCCATGGAGTGAAAATGCTTTGTTAGATGAAAACAAACTCTACTAAAATTTAAAAATTTGAAAATTTTCTTTAATTGGGCCCGTGGGGTAGCTTGGCTTATCCTTGTGGCTTCGGGAGCCATAGACCCGAGTTCAAATCTCGGCGGGCCCATAGGTTGCAATCTTCGCCTATTTTTTCTTTTAATTCCTTTAACCTTTCCTCTAAGAAGGCACTTATGTTTAGCCCCAAATGCCTTGCAAAAGAGAGCAGTTCCTCGCTTTGTATGATGAATTATAATTGAATTAAAATCTATTTAGTTTCCTTAATTATTTATTGTTAATCCTGAGCTTTTTCTAAAAATTTTTAATTTCGAAATACTGAGAATGACGCTTTAAGAACTTGAAAATTTGAAAAATAAGAAATGCTATACAAACTAATAGAATTAGTTAGAAAAAATATTTTTTTCTGGAAAAAGAAAAAGATAGAAATTATGATTGCCATCATTCTTTACTATGCAGGATAATGAAGCATGGCAGATGATATCACAAATCTGCCCAATTATTTACTAATTCAGAAAATACAGGCGTTGCATGGCAATAGATGTAATAAGATTTGTCAATAGCTTCTTGGTTTATTGCAAGAATAAGCCACTAATTAAGATAGGGCTCCATATATAGATGAGCATTAACAAACATCCTCAAAGCAAGATGTTTAACTGCATTTGTAGCCATTTACAATCTGGGGGCGAGAATTTTTTGAAAGTCTCTTGAGAACAATCCAAAAATTTTTATTATGAATGATATTACTATCCTAATGGAAGAGCTGACATCTCTCCCTCCGCAAGAACTTAAGAAGGAACTTGAAAAAGCTGAGGAAAAATATCGCCAGTTATGTGAAAAAAGAGACGAATTTAACAGAAAAGCAAAGGTGTTAAAGGATGAAAGAGATTTACTCAATGAAGAGAAAAAGAAACTGATGGAGGAAATGGAAAAAACAAAAGCTCTTAGAGATGAGCTTGTGAGACAGATGAGAGAACACAAAAAGAGGAGAGATGAATATAATCAACAGGCGAAAGAATTGATAAAAAAGAAGAAGGAACAGAGAAAAAAATATCAGAGCAATAATATTTTTATAAGAGCGGAAGAATTGAGAGTGGAGATAAAAAATCTTGAATATCAACAGGAAACAGTCCCTCTCTCACCAAAAGAAGAGGAAAAATTAATAAAAGAAATAAAGGAAAAGAAGAGAGAATATGAAAGATTAAAAAATGAGCTGGATACACAACAAAAAGTTGAGGTGGATTTAGAAAATCTTGAAGAATCAATAAATAAAATTTTTAGTGAAGCAGATAAGGAGCATGAAATTGTAATGAAATTTTATCAGAGCAGTCAAGAGCAGCACAATAAATTTTTAAAAATTGTTGAAGAGATATCCAAACTGATAAATAAAGCAAATGAAAAACATAGAGAATATATGGAATTAAAGAAAAAGGCGGATGAATATCATGCAAAAGCTGTTGAAATGAGGAATAAAATACTTGCCATAAGAAAAGAGAGGAAGGAGAGATATGAAAAGGCAATGAAAATGTTAGAGGAATTCAACATTCATGCAAAACAGATGGGAGAAGATGAGATTGAAAAATTTGTCGAAGAAAACATGGAAAAATTAAAGAAAGAAGGAAAAATATCAATCGGGTTATAATGCCTTCAGAAGTAATAGTTGGTTTGCAATGGGGGGATGAGGGCAAGGGAAAAATAACTGATTATTTTTCCTCATTTGCGGATTGCGTTGTTCGCTATCAGGGCGGGAGTAACGCAGGGCATACGGTTGTTGTGGGCGGGAAATCTTTTAAGTTTCATCTTATGCCGTCGGGCGCCATAAGGGGTAAAAAAGTGGTTATTGCAAATGGTGTTGTTGTTGATCCAAAAGTTTTAATTGATGAAATAGAAACTCTAAGAATAAATAAAATAGAAGTTGATTTAATGATAAGTGATAGAGCAAATGTTATAATGCCATATCATAAAATTTTTGATTCAATGCATGAAGATTTTATGAAAGATAAAAAAATAGGAACAACCAAGAGAGGAATTGGTCCATGTTACTCAGATAAAGTTGCAAGATATGGAATAAGAATGATTGACCTCATAGATGAAAACAGGTTTAAAATGGCTTTGCAAAAAATATTTTTAATAAAACAAAAATTATTTTCTTCATATAAAATTGATTTGAATGAGAATGAAATTTTTAATGAATACATATCTTATGGAAAAAAACTTGAAAAATATGTTGATGACACATCTTATTTTCTTAACAGCATAATAGATGAGAAAAAAATTCTTTTTGAAGGAGCCCAGGGATTTTTGCTGGATATAGACCATGGCACATATCCCTATACAACCTCTTCAAATACCGTTGCTGGAGGTGTTTGTGCTGGGGCAGGTATAAGCCCGAAGAAGATAGATAAGATTACAGGAGTTATGAAGGCATATGTAACAAGGGTTGGAATGGGTCCAATGCCTACCGAAGAATTTGGCAGAGAAGGAATTCATATGGCGGAAAAGGGGCATGAATACGGCACAACAACAGGAAGAAGGAGGAGATGCGGATGGCTTGATTTAGTTTCTGCAAGATATGCCACAATGGTAAATGGGATTGATGAGATTGCTCTCACCAAGCTTGATGTTTTGGATGGGCTGGAAAAAATTAAGGTATGTATTGCTTATGAGTATGAAGGAAAAACAATTGAGATATTTCCATCTTCAATAGAAGTTCTTGAAAAATGCAAACCAGTTTATGAAGAATTTGAGGGATGGGATATAACAAGAGGTAAAAGAAGATATGAAGAACTCCCAAAAAATGCAATTAAATATATAGATTTTATTTCCGATTTTCTGGAAATACCTGTAAAAATAATTTCTACAAGCGAAGATAGAGAAGATACAATTATTTTATAACCCTATTTTTTCAGCTATTTCATTCATTGCCTCAAGTGATATTGAGAAAAATTCATCCAAAGATAAGCCAATTTTCTCACAATATTTTATCCTTTCTCTATCAATTTTTCTTGCAAATGATTTATCCTTGAATTTGTTTTTGAGAGTATCAATTTTTATTTCCGAAATTTTTTTATTTGGCATTACAAGAGCTGTTGAAACTATTAGTCCCGAAATTGCATCGCAGGCAATTAGGGAGTAATCAATCCTACTAATTGGTTTAAATCCTGTTTTTTCATTATGTGCTCTTATGGCATCTAATGCAAAAGATGGGAGTTTGTCTTTCAGCATTTCTGCTGATATTTTTCCATGCTCTTCAACATTTGCTATTTCATAATCTATATCATGAAGCAAGCCAACCATTTCCCACACATTTTCATCTTCATTAAACTTTTTAGCTAATTTTTTCATTATAGCGGAAACAGCAATCATATGCTTCTTCAAATTTTCATTTCCTATATTTTTAAAAAAATCAATTGCTTCATTGTTCATAGAAATTAATATTATACATTTTAAAAATTTATCTTTTCTTCCAGCTCTAAAAGATTTTTTATTATATTCTCTCCATTCATGTTTTCCTTTCTATCAAGATAAAATGCTTTTATACCAACTTTTGATGGAACAACATAGTCAAATTCATAGTTATCCCCAACATGAACTACATCACTACTATTTTTTCCTATAATTTTACATACTTTTTTGTAAACATCTTCATCTTTTTTTGTTTTTTTGAAATCGCTAACTGACGAAAATATATTTCTAAAATATTTTTTAATTCCAAGAAAATCTGTCTCTATCTCTATAAATTTGTGAGATGCGTTTGAAAGTATTATCAATTCATATTTTTTGCTAAATTTTTCAAGAATTTCTGAAGCATCGGTGTAGAGGTATAACTTTTCTATACAGCTTTTAAGAATATCTTCCGATTTTGCATTCAAATCAAATTTTTCTATCCAATAGTCGAGATCATACCATTCAAGTGCTTCTGGTCCAATCTTTAAATATTCCTTTTCCACATATTCCCTTGCCTCCTCAAAAGATATACCATACCTACTTGCATATATCTCTGGAATTCTTTCCAGCCATACAGCATCTACATAATCCGTTGATACAAGTGTTCCATCTAAATCAAATGATATAACCTTCATTCTATCAACAAATAGAAATTTCCTTCCCATTCAAATATTTTTATTTCCTTTCCTTTCTCCCAATTTTTTGGTTTATTAAAGAAAATTGTCCTATATGTTTTTTCATCCATTACATATATTCCTTTTTCATCCTCATGAATTAACAATCCTTTCCTCTTATTTACATCAACTTTATTTGCAAAATACATATCATTTTTATGTATCGCTTTTCTTTCTCCTCCTAATCCTTCAATTTCTATCTTTTTTCCTATTGATACTATCCTATATAGGTTACCCTCAAATTTTATAAAATCATTTTTTTTATATCCTGGCAACCTTATAAGATGTGTATCTCTATAAACCTTTCTTCCATTTTTCAATCCAAAAAGAGATGATGAAAAAATGTGCTCCGCATCAAATTCTTTCTTTAATTCTTTTGCTATATGTGATGCAACTTTTTTATTTCCTATATAATAATCTATCCCCCCTCTTACCTTCACTTTTTTTGATATAAATGATTTTTCTGTATCAACATTACTTTTGATAAATTCATCTATAATCTTTCCCTCTTCTTCATCAGCACCTCTTATCTGTAAAATTGCCTCATAATATCCTCCCCTGAATAAAGAGCATTGATTGCATAAAGATTCCTTTATTTTTATTTTTATCTCCTTTTCTTTTAAAATTTCTCTACCCTCAAAAAAACCCTTGCATGCTACTACATTATCTTCCATATCAATTTCAAAAGATATGTTTGTTTTTATATTCTTTCTTATATAATCCTTAATATCTTCCTCAAAATTTCCTCTAAGCCATTTATCATTTATTTTATATGCATCACAACCTCTGCAAAAGGTTATTTTTATCTCATCGGGTATTTTTATCAATTCTTTTTTCAAATAGCAATCAAGGCATAAGCCATCATATGTTTTTCCTTCCTTACCGCATTCAACGCAGAACATATTAAATTATCACAAATTGAGCATGGGGAATTTCATCAATCCTTATAACATTTTCGGGCTCAACAAGACCCATCTCAATTGCACATTTTACACATTTCTCTCCTAAAAGATTTCCTATTGTTGCCAGGCTTAAATTTTTCTTTAATAGCTCTTCATCTCCAAGAATATCCTTATAAAATCTTTCCGAAACCCTGAATTCTATCTCATTATTTCTAAGGGTTTTTCCCAAAAGTTCGGCATCGCATGCAGCAAGAAGCACATCATTTCCTACTTTATATATTTTCATAGAAATACTATTCATTTGTGATCCTGTATCTTCCATTTTTTGGCTCATATATTATTCCCTCCCTCCTCATTTTTGCAATCAAATTTTCAACAGTTTCTCTATTCATCCCATATTCACTTGCCCTAAAAACTATTTCTTCAACACTTGCGGCTGAGCCACTTTCCCTGCATATATCCCTTATTAAATCCGTAAGAATGACCATTTTATCTTTCTGGCCTTTCGATATGCCTGTCTCAATTCTATCGATATTAAACATTTCAAACTCTTCTTCAAGCCCCACCTTTGTTAGGAAATATTCCACAATTCTTATTGCTCTTTCCGCATCCTCCTCAGTTACAACATTTGAGAGGCGCATCCTGGCAGACGCCTCCGCAATTCTTATAAAAGCCTCAAGCTGGCGGGGAGTGAAGGGAATTACTTCTCTGGATTTTCCCCTCATTTCTACATAGTATTTTTTAATTTTTTCCATTGCCTCAACAGTCATTTCTGGAAATACATTTCTTTTTGCATATGCAACATATTTTCGCAGAAACTCCGGCTCAAAAAATGGCTTCATTTTCTCTATTTCCAGATTTTTCTCTTTTTGCAATCTCTCTCCATATTTGTGCGCTTCTAATATATGGGTTGCCATTTCCTCGTCTCTTGTTCTATCTGGTTTATCAGTTAAAGGAAAAATTAAATCAAATCTTGAAAGGAGGGTTGGAGGAATGTTTATTTGATCCGCAACAGGAATTGCCTCATCAAATCTTCCAAGTTTTGGATTAGCCGCTCCCAGTAAAGCACACCTCGCTTTTAATGTTGCATTTATACCCGCCTTTGCAACACTTATTTCCTGCTGTTCCATTGCCTGATGCAAGGCCTCTCTATCTTTTGGAGACATCTTATCAAGTTCATCAACACAAGCAATTCCAAGGTCAGCCAAAACAAGAGCACCCGCTTCCAGTGTCCAGTTTCCTTCACCAAATTCATCGCTTTTTACAGCACTCGCGGTTAGCCCTGCTGCACTGCTTGACTTTCCAGAAGTATATATGCTACGGGGTGCAAGTTCGGAAATATAGCGCAACAGCTGGCTTTTTGCAGTACCAGGATCACCAACAAGCAGGACATGTATATCTCCTCTTATTCTCGTACCGTCGGGCATTATCTTTGGCACACCTCCAAAAAGTTGTAGAGCAAGTGCCTCCTTTTCAATCTCCAAACTGTAGATTGTGGGGGCGATAGATGCGACTATTTTTTGTACAAGCAATGGATCTTTACTCACTTCTATTATGCGTTTCTCATCTTCCTCACTTATCTGAATTTCCTCAAATGCTTGCTCCTTTATTTCAATACTGTTTGCATCCATTACTCTGTTAAATTCTGAAAATTTTATCCTCCCGCTTCTCCTCGCCTGCACCCTTAAAATACCATTCACACTTATCCTGTCACCAGGCACAATCTGCCCCACTAAATCATCATCAAGATATACAACAAGCCTCATCGGTTGAGCTCCCCCTCTAAGTCCCTCAGGGCTTTCCTGAAGCTCTATTTTCTGGGCATCTATAAAGCGGGATTTCTCGGTTAAAAGCTTAAAAGATGATTTCCTTCCACATCCTCCCTGGTCTTTATAGCATTCTAATGGCTCAATAACAATATTTTCCTCCTGTGGAACCTTTATTATTGCCCCACATTTCTGGCATTGAAAAACAGCATCTTCAAGTTTTGGTCTAACTTCAGTAACTTTTTTAACAAGTCCATCAACAGATATAAATTTTCCAAGATGCTGTGCCCTTAAATTTCTTATTTCTATTTTTTTTGTTTCGGGAAGATTTTTTACTCTGAAATGAAGTTTTGCCTCCCCTATTATATCAATTCTTCTGAGAGATTCTTCCGCACAATAAATGCTTCTGTAAGGATTTTCAAGTAAATATTCAGCGAGTTCAGGCTCGTATTTATCAATTTTCCAATAATCAAGTATCAAGCTTTTCTTATCTGGATAGTGAAGAGATGCTTCTTCTATTTCTTCTTTATAGTAATCATAAAAAAACCTTTCCCATTTCTCGATTAAACTTTCTAAGTTTGTTATAGCCACAAAATTAAAACAATTATGCTTATAAATGTTTATGCCCAGAATCTTTTTGTCCTAGCATAAGTAATTTCTGCCTTCAAAATTTCTTTAAGCAATTCATCTCCATCTTTCTGCATTGCGAGTATTCTGCTTGCTGTATCCGCCCCAATTCCATAGCCAGCCATTACAAGAATTGCTTTTTTTCCATATTCCGCAACAAGTGATGCATTCTTAACCAGAGATTTTTTATCTTTTAAATCTTTTTTTACAACCGCAATCATTTTTGACGAGCATTTTGGGCAAATTGCTGGGCAGCGATAAACTCTTGTTTCAAAATAATTTGAGCAATTAAGACAAAAAATTTTTATCCTTGTTTCTTCAAGTCTTTTCTTCAGTGCTTCAAGTGTTAATTTATCAACAAATGGTTTTATAAATCCCTTCCTCGCTATCTCGCTATTCATTGTTATTGGTGACAAATCCTGAATAACTATTTTTATCTCCCCATTTCTTATCATTTCAAGGGCTTTTTCAGTGTTTTCTATATCCATCCTGTCCCATATTGTTTTATCTATCACCTCTTTCATAAAAGGAGTTCTATCGAAAATATCAATTAATTTTTCAATGAAAATTTTATCATAACTTGCATCTTTTTCAATTAATCCGAATTTTCTCGCAACCTTTACTATTTCCCATTTTATAAATGAGCTATTTTTTAAAATTATTCTAACAAAAGATTCAATGCTTTGTGGAGGAATTTTTAAAATAATTTCCTTTATTTCTTCCCCACTCATTCTGCAATTTTTAAAATATATTCGATATGCATTGCTCCCTGTTGTTACAAATTCCCCTCTCTTCTGGGATATTAATGCACCAATTATCTTGCTTAAAGTTTCATTGACTTTTGTTCCAAAATGCGTATTTATATAAATCTCACTTCCTTCTTTTTCTACTGTTATTATTCTATCATTTGGCACAAAAAAACCATTACTTTTTTGTCTCTCAATTTCTTCCTCAACAATTTTATCTTTTATAACGCCATCCTCCGCAAGCCTGCGCAACTTTCCTACCTCCATTGCTATTTCAAAAGGGACAGGTATCTCCTCGCCAGTCCAGTCTGGAACTATATCTGTTTTTGAAGATGGTGTTACATAAATATCTTTTTCTATATTTACCACTTCCCATGCCCTTCCCTTCATTATAAATCTGAAGCCAATGCAACAATAATTACTCACAAAGCTTTCATCAAGTTTTCCAATCCTCTTGTGTGAAGAAGCATCTATAACATCATAACTTTTTTCATCTGGAATCATTGATATATTGTCGAGAAAATAAAATAGGGATTTTTTTCTTCTCTTTAAATAACCTTCTCTATATACTATTATACCCTGCCTTGCTAATTGATTTAAAACATCCACAAATAATTCCTTACCTAATTCTTTGAATGGATATGCTCTCTTTATTATTTCGTAAGCCTTTTCTTCAGATATAATTCCATACTCCACAGTCATTGCTATTATTTGGTTTGCTAAAACTATTAGAGGATTTTTCCTTATCTTTATTTTCTCTATTCTATTTTCAATTGCTCTTTTTGAAATTACAATTGCCTCTTCATATTCCTCACTATTTGTTGCAATAATTTTTCCCCTCGAAATTCTTCCAACGCCATGACCACTTCTTCCAACTCTCTGCAAAATTCTTGTTACTTGGCGGGGTGAATTATATTGTATTACAAAGTCTGCATGCCCTATATCTATACCAAGTTCAAGCGAGGAAGTGCATACAAGCGATTTTATCTCACCATTCTTGAATTTTTCCTCAGCTTCTATTCTTGCTTCTTTTGAGAGAGAACCATGGTGTATTTCTATATTTGCTCCTATTTCACGAAGCATTGATGTTAGCATTTCTGCGGTATCGCGTGTATTTACAAATAAAAGGGTTGCTTTATGAGATTCTATCTCCTCTTTGATTCTTTTCAGAAGAGGGGTGAAATTCTTTTCAAGAAAATTTATTTCGGGCATCTCAACATTTATCTCAATTTTCTTTTCCTCGGTTGCATTTATTATCTCACATTCTTCACCACAAAAAATTTTTGCAATTTCCTCAGGATTTCCAACTGTTGCAGAAATTGCAATTCTTTGAAAATCATTGGCTATCTCTTTCAATCTTTCAAGGGCGACGGCGAGTTGCGCCCCCCTTTCATCAATTAGTTCATGCACTTCATCTATTATTACCCATCTAACATTTTTTAGTTTTTCCCTGAGTTTTTTACTTATAAGAAGAATTTGAAAGGTTTCCGGAGTTGTAATAAGCATATCTGGTGGCTTTATTCTCTGTAATCTTCTCTCGCTGGGAGTGGTATCTCCATGGCGAACAGCTATCTTTATTCCCAGCTTTTTACTCCATAAAATTGTTCTTTTCAGCAAATCTCGATTAAGAGCTCTCAATGGGGTGATATAAATAATGCTTATTCCTTCTCTTTGTTCTTTTGTTAATAAATGAAATACAGGAAGCAAAGCTGCTTCTGTTTTCCCCAAGCCAGTTGGAGCTATTATAAGACAATCTCTACCTTTTAGTATCTCAGGAATTGCTCTTATCTGGGGTAATGTCAATTTTTTGAATCCAAGTTCTTTCATTCCTTCAATTATCTTTTCATCGAGCACAATAATTAGAACATAATTTATTTATATAATTTGAGATAAATTTTTAAAATAAAGCCTTCCCAAAAATTCTAAATATCAAAAATATTTATCCTTATGGGCTATGAAATATTTGAAGTAACTAAGGAAAATGAAAAAATATTTGATGAGTTGGCAAAAGATGATATTGTAAGCAGACAGAGCATATGGAAAAGAGATGCAAAATCTCTTGGTATAGAAGGGAACTCAATTTTTATCAAGATAGAGGGAAGCGAGGAAGCAATAAAGAGGGCGGAGGAAATATTGAAAGACAAGGTAAAGAAGATAGAAGGAGAAAGAAAGGAAGAAATAAATAAAAAATTTGTTGAAGACGAAGAGAGCGCAAGTGCGGGCATGGGATTTATTTTTGGTTAAACCTCATTAAATAGGTAAGGGTCAAGAACCTTTATTTTATCCATATATTCATCTGGGTAAATTGCATGCATTGTCGCTGAAACACTGCTGAGCAATGAGTTTCCATCCTGAGGAGTAAAACAGAAACCAAATACCTCGTTTCCATCCTTTACCTTTATAGTAGGTAAAACCAATACTGTTTGATTTAATATTCTTCCATAATGACCATGGTCCCTTCCAAATGAAAAAACAAGATTTGATAATTTTTTATGGGTAACAGCAACTCTTGGGTTGTCAATGAATTTTCTTTTTATTTCTTCTTCATTCGTCTTTTTACTCAACTTTATATCAAACCATATAGCATGCATATATTGAGTATTTATTTTTAAAGCGGAAGAAAAAACATCTAAATTGTAGCCGATAGTGTTAAATAAATACCAAACATCCCTTGCATGATGTGTTCCAAATTTCTCATCTTTATGTTCGCTTACCGAAGGGGCTGGTATAAAATCTTCTTCCTGAGATATATCACTTGCTCTCCTTATGCATACAAATCTTCCAGATAAAAAATTATTTTTATTTTCATCAAAAGCGACACATTTTATAGCCACAGCAATGTTGTGAGTATTGCAACTTACAATATGTATATATTTATCATCCCTAATTGCTTCATCATTTATCCCATATGCATATGGTTTTCCAAAGCCAAATTCCGAGCCCTGTGCAAGAAATGCCTTTATCTTGTTTTCATATTTTTTATAATATTTCTCCTTATTTTTTAAACCCCATCCTTTTGGTGAGCAATCAATTACAACAGTTGCTCTTGCAATAGCTTCTTCATCAGTATATGTTGGCTCAATCCCCATTTCTCGAAATTCCTTAATTTTTTCTTTATTCGCTGCAAGAATTCCTCCCCTTCTTAACAATCCATTTATTTTTGGTCTATCTGTTAAAACAGCATTATGTTTGTAGAATGTTACTTCATCTATACCAAGCTCATTTTTCAAATCACATAACAAACCAATTAATGGCTCCCCTATTGTGCCTGTTCCAACCACATGAACAATATTCATAAAGGGAAATTCAATTCACCTTTTAAATTTTATCAGAGCCTCTATCACTGGCAAATCTTTCCCCATAAGAAATCTTTCCATCGCCCCCCCACCAGTGGAAACATAAGAAAATTTGTTCTCCAAGCCCAGCATCCGTATCGCTGCCACAGTATGCCCCCCGCCCGCCAGCGTAAAGGCGCCCGAATTCGCTATCGCTTTAAAGATTTTTTCTGTGCCTTTCCTGTATTTTTCCTCCTCAAACACCCCCATTGGTCCGCCTAAAAAAATACTATTAGCCCTGCTTATTTCTTCTTCAAATATATCTATTGTTTTCTCCCCTATGTCCCTGTCTTCAACACTATCAACAGGATAAACTATTTTGCCCTCTGCAATTTTCCTCAGTGAAACATCTTTTAAAAATGCATTTCCCAAAGCTCCCCCAATAATTACTTTATCTGCAATTTTCCTATCAATTAAACTCTTAATCATCTCTATCTTGTCTTCCTTATTTCCACCAAAAACAAAAACTCTTGGTCTCTCGGCAAAATTCAGCATCTTTCCGATCATCTCCACCTCTTTTTCCATCAGCAACCCGGCAAAGGACGGAAGCACTGGAATAAAGCCAACAAGCGAGCAATGAGAGCGATGGGCGGAGGCAAAAGCATCATTAACAAAAGCATCCGCAAGGGGGGAGAGTTTTCTAATGAACTCTGATTTTGCATGCTCCTCCGGTGTTTTTTTATCCATCTCTTCCTTGATTTTTCTCACATTGTCCAGAAGGATTATATCTCCTTTCTTCATTTTTTTTATTTCATCTATTGCTTTCTCTCCATATATATCATCAACAAAATTCACATTTTCTTTAATTATTTTTTCAATTTCATTTGCATGCTCTTTTAAGTCCGTAAAATCCCATTCTCCAGGTCTTCCCTGATGAGCAATTATTATCTGCTTTGCCTTTTTTTCTTTTAGTTCAAGTATTGTGGGAATTGCTTTTTCTATTCTCCATTTATCAATTATTTTGAGTGTTTTTGGGTCGAGAGGAGAATTTAGATCAAGCCTGAGGATAACACTTTTTTCAGAAAAATCAAAATCCTTCATTTTTGGTAGCATATGAATATATCTATAAATTATTTATTTTTTATCGCGAAAAATTTTTATAAAGAAAAAAGATTAATAGAAGGGAGTAAAATGAGTAAATTAGGAAATGCAAAAATTTTGGGGGGCATTGGGGCAATACTAACACTAATAGGTAGCTTTTTTGGAGTTCTTACTATTGTAGGGCTGATAATGCTTTTTATAGCTGTAAAATATGTTGCGGAAGAAGCAAAGGAAGATAGTATATTCAGAAATTATCTGATGTATTTCATATTTTCTTTAGTGGCGGTAATCGCTGCTGTATCTTTAATCGTTGTATCAATTGGTGGAAATATATTAAATTTTACAAAATTTTTCCAAGAAATGGCTGAGGAAGCAAGTCATGGGGCAACTGAAGGAATTATGAAATTCCTTGCTGGAATTATTGTTGCATTAATTGTTGCATGGATTCTTATGATTCTTGCTTCAATTTATCTCAGAAAAAGTTATAACAGGATAGCTGAGTATAGCAAGGTTGATTTATTCAGAACAACAGGAATGCTATATTTTATAGGGGCGATAACCCTTATTATATTTATCGGATTTATAGGGGTTGTCGATTAATCAAAAAATTAATGTACCCAAATTAGATTACTATTAAAGGGGATGGGAAAATGAAGAAAGAAGGTTATTGGAAGAAATATAACAAAAAATTTAGTGATTTTGATGTTAAG
>JACIWB010000018.1 GCA_014361245.1 Thermoplasmatales archaeon
AAACGGAAATACATATGTTTCATATTTATATGGCAAAACTGGATAGCCCTCTTTATAAATAAAATTTGTATAGCCAGCAAAGATATTTTCATTGCTTTTTTGAACTGCCACAGGAGCAATCATTATAATAGATATTACAATTGCTAACGCTTTCATGATGATAAATGGAAAAGGAATTAAAAAAACTTGCTATACCCCAATTACATATTTATTGTTCGACAAATAAACTGGAACATATACAATTTTCCTTTCATTTATTTTCATTTCATAATCTATATATTGCAAAACTCCTGGTTTTTCAGCCTCATAAGTAAGGATTAGAAAATCAGCAAGTTTTTCAGCTTCTTTTTCACCTATTGCTAATGGAATTCTCTCAATTTTTGTAGATTTTTCAATCTCAAAATTAGGCGGGTTGAATGTTAGGAGATTTGACCAATGCCTGAATTCTTCCGGTGGGAGATCAATTCCAGGAATATAAATAGATGTTCTTCCGGATTTATCCTTAAATAAATTCGCAATTTTCATAATTCCAACAACCTTACTTTCACGGATATCTATTGATATATCCATTTTCCAGAAAGGCATGTAATATTTTTCTCCTTCCATATTCTTTGAAAACCTCCAGAATTCATAATCAAAAATTTTTATTTCATCTTCCCTTATATGCAATGCTCCACAATTTTCGCAAATAAAAGCCATATCAGTTTTTTTTGAAAAAAATAAATTTTTGCATTTTGGACATTTAACATGAACAATCCTCATATTTTCCCTCCTCCAAAAATATTTCCTGGTGCATCAATTTTTATATTTTTAATCGATTTTAAAGATAAGCCATACTTCTTTTCTATATCTCCCTCAACAATCTCACTCCCATGCCTAAAGAAGAAATAGCTCGCAATAAAGATAATGAACCCAGCAATAAGGGCAAAAATTCCGAGTTCGGCTGAACTTCCAATTGTCCAAATGCCAAATGATGATACCATTCCGCCAGCAATTGCCCCAC
The DNA here is from genome assembly GCA_014361245.1 of Thermoplasmatales archaeon. Classification (NCBI taxonomy): domain Archaea; kingdom Methanobacteriati; phylum Thermoplasmatota; class Thermoplasmata; order Thermoplasmatales; species Thermoplasmatales archaeon. Next base: position 1,004 of record JACIWB010000018.1, read on the forward strand.
CTGTCATAATCAGAGCTTGATAAAGCGCATCGCCTGGCGCCCTGCCAGCAATAACCTTTGAAGTTACGCCATCAATTGTGGCAAAATACATTCTCTCCTTGTATTTGTATCTCGCAATCCATATGGGGTAATAGATTAGCATGAAGGATTTTGGTATCACATGCATCTTGTGAAATGTTATATTATCAACTCCTGCGCTTCTTATTGCATCCTGTCTTATTTTCTCAATGCCTGAATTAAATGCATCGGTTTTTGAAGTTGTTACCTCAAATGTTGGAATTTGTTCAATATTTGCTTGGATGATATTTCCTTGAAGATTGCGAAGATATTTTACTCCAATATCTCCCGCATCACATGCAATTTCAGTCCAGTCAAAGTCACGAAAAACCATTTTTTCCATAGGAACCTTTTTTACTGTTGTTGTTTTTCTTGAAGCATCATAGTGCCTCTCCTCCCTGTATCCACAAACCCATCCAGCAGCTCTTGCTTTTATACGCCAGAAGGGCAAATAAATTGGAAATATCTCAGTTATTTCAGCAACTTTTTTAAGATCCCTTGCCTTCAATTTTTTTCCAAACCATTCATGGAGAAGAGATATTGCTGTGTCTTTTTTAACATTATTTGCAAACATAACAGTATAAACACCCTCATCTCCCTCAATCCATATCACCGCATTGCAATATTTGCATGAGATAACTTTTTTTCCTTCCTCAACATCAAGGGCGCCTCCGCACGAGGGGCATGAAATTCCAATTGATATTTCCATTTTTCACCTCACATATTTTTTGCTACCATATATGAAGCAAGGAATAGCAGAGGGGCTGTTACAGCCATTCCAATTAGCCCATATTTCAATTTCCAGAAAGCTGAAATAATGCCATAAACCAAGAATAAAAAGAAGCCAATGAAAGCAACCGCAACATAAGGAAAGCTTTCTCTTGTTGGAAATTTCTCGCAGAATACTTGGCCAGAAGAAGCATCTATTACAACATTGTAAATATTTCCTTTATAATCATATTCAATATACCATATTGGGAAAAATACTAAAGCTTGCTCTTTTGCTTTTCCAGGAAGATTGTTTAAGTAAGCATCCATTCCTAAATCTGGCTGTATTAAATTTATTTTTGGGTCAATTTTATAATTCTGATCAAATATTTTCATGTCTCCCGCTGGTATTTTCAATGCATGCATTCCAGGCAAACTCGTGGATTTTGCTGGCTCGAAATAAATAACTTCTTTCCCATCAACATCTCTCTTAAACATGTATAGAGGAAAATACTGGGGCATCATTTTCACTATTTTTGCCTCGCTTTCCAAATCCTTTGCCATTGCAGAGCCAGCACTCCATCTCTTAAATATGCCCCTTGCCTCATTTTCATCTGTTTTGAGTTCAACTATGTAAAAGAAGCCAACACCGCTTTTATCTATATACATCTGCGAGTCACAGTATTCGCATTTAGCAAACTTTGTGCCAGCATCTATTTCAATGCTTGCCCCACATTTCTGACACTTTATCTTTGCCATATTTTACACACTCTTCCCGCAATTTGGGCAAAACTTTGAATTTGCTGGAATATCAGCATTGCAATTCTGGCATTTTTTGCTTCCTAGAGCAGCTCCACAATTTGAGCAAAACTTTGCATCAGCGGGCAAAGATGCTTTACAGTTGGGGCATTCAATCTTCTCCTGCCTTGCCCCACAGCTCGGACAAAACTTTGCATCAGCTGGAATTATTGCACCGCACTTTACACATGCCTTGCTCGGCTGTTGGGGCTGCTGGGGTTGCGCCGCTTGGGCTGCCTGCGCCATGCTCCCAATCATTGCATAGCCCGCTCCTATGCCAGCGCCTATGCCAACGCCTGCGCCTGCTGCACCGCTTGGGTTTTGGGCTGCTTCTCTCATTGCCTGCCCTGTTTGATACTGCAAGTAGTTTGCTCCTAAAACCTGCATGCTTGCTCTTGTATCGACTGCTTTTTGAACTTCTTCTGGGAGATTTATGTATAAGCCTGATACCTTATTTATTTCAATTCCATACATTCCAAAGTGGTCTTTTGATTTTTCAAGAACAATCTGCTCTATGTTTGTTAAATTTGGGGCAAGTTCTGTTACTCCCATTCCCTTCTCCTTTAAATGACCTATTGCATCATATACAAGCAAAACCATCTGCTCCTTTATTCTTTCCTCTACTTCCTCACTTGTCTGATAATTAAGTGTGCCTACAAACTGATTAATAAAATTCACTGGGTCATGCACTTTATAGCGAAATTCTCCAAATACACGCAAATTTACAATTCCAAATTCCTTATCCTTAAATTGATATGGCTGTTTGCTTCCAAATTTACCATCAAAAACCTTCTTCTGTATATAATATACTTCTGCCTGCTGTTTTACTCCTGATAAAGCTCTTATAAGTCCTCCTAAAATTGGGGCATTCTGGCTTGTTAATGCATATCTATCTGGCTTATCCAAATATGCAAGAACCTTTCCATCTCTATAAAATACTGCTATTTCATCCTCTCTTACAACTATGTTATCATTTAAGCGTATATTCCTTGGAACCTTCCACATTATGAAATTTCTTTTATATGCATCGTCCCATGCAATTGTCATTGCCCCTATTATTCCTTCCTTGCCTCCTGCTGTTGCATCAGTCCTTTTACTTCCTCCAAATAACATTTTACACCTCTATTCCTGTAATATAAACCATTCGATTTTTAAATGTTTTCTCAAATTCTTCGAGCATTCCTCTTATTTTTTCAATTTCCTCAGGAATTTCTTCCTCGCCCATACTTTTTATTTTTGCTGTCTCATTTGATATATCAGCAATAATTTTTGCCATTGAATAATCAAATTCATATAACTTATTCAATTCATCTTCTCCTATTCTTATTGCTGGCGAAATTCCAGAATAGCCATGCTCAGCATGGCGAAGCTGGCCATCTATCTTCTGGAAATAATTAAGCAGGTTACCTATTTTTTCAAGATTCTTTGTTTCATATTTATAAACAAGATTTCTCCTTAAATCCTCAATATCATTTCTTGCAATTTTCAGTTTATCAGCAAGCTGATTGCGAAGCAAGTTATCAGCTTTTCTTATATCTTCCCTGCGCCTGTATCCCTCATATCCTGGAATAATCAGCTGTATTTTTTTCAAAATCCCCCTGTCCTCCTCAATTCTTTCTCTAATATCCACCATAGATAAATATAAATAAGCGAATTTAAAGGTTTTGGAAGAAAACAAATTTTAAGTTTTAAGATAAACTATATATATCAGAATATCTATTTGTTTCGATGGGGAGAGATCAAGAAATATGGTTACTTCGCATCGCATCTATTTTACATGATATTGGAAAATTCTGGCAGGGAGCAGGCGAAGGAGGGGTCCATCAAGATTTAAGCCAAAAATTTATTAATACCTATCTTGAAGGCATAACAACTCTGCCAGGATCGCATCATGATTATGAAAAATACATGGGGAGGGAATATAAATTCCTAAAAATTTTAGTTGCTGCTGATTGGTTGGCTGCTGGAGAAAGGACAAAGGAGGAAGAAGAAAGGAAAAGAAAGGAGACACCCATGCTTTCTATATTTTCTAAAATAAAAATAGTAGATGAAAAGATAGAGGATGAAAAGGGTGGGAACAATAGATATATTCCTCCTTTATCTTATTCAGTTGAAAATATTTTTTATCCCACGGAAAAAGATAAGATAAAAGATTTAGAATCTTACTATAAGAATTTATGGAATGTATTCTGTAAAGAAGTTAAAAATTTGAATAAAAAAGATCTAAATGCTCTATTTATTTCTCTTTATTACCTGCTCCAAAAATATACTTCTTTTATTCCATCAGCAGTTTATAAATCCAAACCAGATATTTCTCTTTTTGATCACTCAAAAATGAGTTGTGCAATAGCGGATTGTCTTTATAAAAATGCGGATATTAAATACTTAGATAATTTGTTAAGTGGTTTAAAAAAGAGTGAGGAAAAGGAAGAATTAAATGATGAAGAAAAAAAAGTTTTAGAAAATGGAAAATTTTTGTTAATTGGAGGAGATATATCAGGAATACAGAAGTTTATATATACAATTATTTCAAAAAGGGCGGCAAAAGGATTAAAGGGCCGCTCTTTTTATTTAGAATTACTGGATGAAATAATAGCTTTCTATATATTGGATAAATTGGATTTATCGATAGCAAATCTTATCTATTGTGCGGGTGGTCATTTTTACATCCTAGCTCCAACAGGAATTAATATAGATGAGTTAAGGAAAGATATCTCTTTGAAATTATTTGAAGTGCATAAGGGAAGATTATATCTTGCAATAGAGAGTGTAGAACTATCCCCGCTGGATTTTAGACCAGGAAATTTTCCAAAAAAGTTAAAAGAGCTATCTGACTTGTTAGGAAAAAGAAAGAAGAAAAGATTTGAGGAAATAATGGAAGAGATAAATCTTTTTGAGCCAGTTGAAGCAATAGATATATGCCAAGTATGTGGTGAGCCTATAACCAGTAGTGGGGATAAAATATTGGAGGAGGAAGAAGAAAAGATTGTAAAATGCAAGATATGCAAAGGTTTTGAGGAGCTTGCTGACGAGATAAGGAAAAAATATCTCATCATAATGAAAAAAAGTAAAGAAGATAAAATAGAAGGATGGAATATTCCATTTATCAAATTTGGTTATAAATTAGCTTTCAGCAATTCCATAGAAAATTTTGAGAATGTTAAGATTATTTATAAGATTAATGATACAAATTTTGTTGAAGATATTCCTTATCCATTGGGATACAAGTTTTATTTAATAACTCCTTCTCAAGAACTTGAAAAGCTAGCAGAAAATGCAGAGGGTTTAGAAAGATGGGGGGTTATAAGAGGAGATGTAGATAATCTGGGTCTTATTTTTTCTAAAGGATTAGGAAAAGATGCAACTATATCGGGAATATCTACTCTAAGCAGCATGCTTTCTTTCTTTTTCAAAGGATGGATGAATAAGATATGCGAAGAATATAAAAATAAAATATATGGAATATATTCTGGAGGCGACGATTTCTTTATAGTTGGTTCTTGGGATGTTTTGCCTAAATTAGCAGAAAAAATTTATGAAGAATTTAGAAAATTTACTTGCGAAAATCCTTATATCACTCTTTCCGTAGGAATTTCAATAGCCCCATCAGTTAAATATCCTATATATAGGACCGCTGATATGGCTGGAGAAGAGTTAGAAAGAAAAGCTAAAAATATTAAAGGAAAGGATGCAATTGCCTTCTTAGGAAAAGCGATAAAATGGGATGATTTTAAAAAAGTTAAGGAATTAAAAGATGAGATATTTAAAAAATTGGAAAATGGCGTTTCAAAAGGACTTTTACATAAATTGTATGGAATTTATGATATTTATAAAGAAACCGCAAATAAAAAAGGAGAAAAATTAGCAAAATATGATGGGAGATATGGAAGATGGAGGTGGTTACTTGCTTATACCTTGGCCAGAGAGAAAATAAAAGATAAAGAAGAATTTAAAAGAAAAATTAGGGAAAATATAGATTATTTAGATATCGCTGTTAGGTGGTGCGAATATCTAAAAAGAGAAAGGAGGTGATAAAAAGTGTATAAAGATATGGAGGAATTAATAAAAGAAGTTGAGAGAGATATGGATGAAATATTGAGAGGAGATGGAGAAAAATTAGTTGAAAACGCCAAAAAAATTGGAGAGCAGATATCAAAAGGTGTTACAACATCTCAGATAAGGAACATCTATAGCGAGGTTGTAGGAATGCGTGAATTTGACAAATATAAATTGCAACTTTTGAGGGCAAAGCTTGCATATATTGCTGGAAAAGAAGGGACAATACATAAGGGAAAATTAACGGATATAGGAGGTCTGCAGAAAATCTTGGATGGAATGATCAGGAAGGTAAATGATGAAAAATATTTTGAAAATTTCAAGAATTTCTTTGAGGCAATATTAGCATACCATAAATATTATGGAGGAAAAGATTAGAGGTGATAAAATGGAAGAGATAAATCTTTTGGGAAAAATTATAATAAGGGGGAAGATAAAAGCCGAAACTGGTTTGGCTATAGGTAGCGGGGGAGGAAAAATGGAAATAGGAGGAGTAGATAATCCAGTTATAAAAGACGCTTTTGGAAAACCATACATTCCAGGCTCATCTCTCAAAGGAAAAATGAGGAGCCTGCTAGAAAAAGCAAGTGGAAAAAAACCGAATGTGAGTTTAGGAAAAGCGAGAATCCACATATGTGAAAATAAAGAGGAGTATCAAAAATGCATTGTATGCAAAATATTCGGATTACCAGGAGAAAAAGATTTTAGCGAGCCAACTCGTCTTATTGTAAGAGATGCTTTCCTAATTGAAGATAGTATAACTGATGAGATGAGGAAAAATATGGACTTTAAATATACAGAAGTAAAATCTGAAAATGTCATTGATAGGATAACATCTGCTGCAAACCCCCGCCAGATGGAAAGGGTGCCTGCTGGGGCAGAATTTGATTTTGAGATGATTTACAATGTTTTCAGTGAGGAAGATAAAAACAACTTGAAGGATGTTTTCAAAGGTATGGAGTTGTTAGAGCATGATTATCTTGGCTCTTCTGGGAGCAGAGGATATGGAAAAGTTAGGTTTGAAGGAATAAAAGTTTATTGGTGTTCAAAAGAAGATTATGAAAAAGGAAAAATAGAGGAGAAAAAAGAGATAAACGCTGAATTGCAAACTCCAAATAAGATTGTTGAGAAATTTGAAGAAATAAGGAAAAATATCAGCTGAGAAGATGAAATATAAAGTATGCGAAATAGAAACAATTACACCATTTCATATAGGAAATAAAGAAGGTAGTTTAGAAGAAACCTTGCATTATGTCCCATCTGATACTTTATTCAGCGCTTTTTGCAATGTTTATAGAATATTATATGGAGAAGATGAGCTTAAAAAACTAATTGAAGAATTTACAACCAAACCACCATTCCTGCTGTCTTCAGCATTTCCAGCAGTTAATGGCACTTTATTCTTTCCCACCCCTAAAAATTCAAAGTTAGTTAGCGACGATGAAATATTAAATAAAAAATTAAAGAAAATTGAGTTTGTTAGTGAAGAAATTTTTAAAGAATTAATCAAGGAAGGGAAAATAGAGGTTAAAAAGGAGTGGGTAACGGTGGATGGGAAAGGGATAGCAAAAGAAAAGATAGAGAAATTATGGGTAGAAAAGGAAGTTGCAAGAGTAACCATAGATAGAAAAACAAATGCATCTCAACTATATTATCAGGGAGAAGTAATCTTTAATGGCTTGCATTTCTTAATAGACTTAAAAGACGAAAATTATTGGAAAGAGATTGAAACAACGATAAGAGTTATGGAGCATGAAGGAATTGGAGGAGAAAGAACATATGGAAAAGGATTATTTAAAATAAAGAAGGTAAGAGATATAGAATTCAATGAAAATAAAAGCGAATGGTTTTTAACCCTATCAATGTATTGCCCAAAGAAAGAGGAATTGAAAGGAATAAAGGGATATTTTGAATACATAACCAGAGGAGGATGGGTATATTCACCAGAAGAAAAGGGTTTAAGAAAGAAATTTTTGAGAATGTTTGTTGAAGGCTCTGTATTCAATAAGAAAATCGTTGGTGGGATGGTGAAGGTGGCGGAAGGAAGGCATGATGTTTTTAGATATGGATATGCTTTTCCAATAGGGGTGAAAAATGAGATATGAAGTTGAGGTTATTTCTCCTCTCCATATTGGAAACGGAAGAGAATTATCCTCTATTGAATATTTAGTTGATAAAAAATTCTATAGAATAAATATGGATTCTCTTTTTAGGGAAAAGGAATTTGATATAGATGGTTTTGTTGAAGATATAAAACTTGGTTTATTTAAAATAGAGAATTATAAGGAATTGGCAAAGAAGAATAAGGAATATGTGATCGATATTTCAAATTCTGCAGAAAAAAATATAAAAGGGAGAAATGTGAAGGAATTTATAAAAAGTGGTGGAAGATTATATATTCCTGGAAGCTCAATAAAAGGGGCTATAAGGACAGCTGTAATGTGGCATGTTTTGAAAAATAATGCTGAATTATACGGAGAAATGGAAGAATATTTTGAAGAAATTATAAGGGGGAAGATAAAGAAGAAAAAGGAAGAAGTTGATGATGAAATAGAAAAAAATGTTTTTGGTAAGGATCCAAAATATGACTTATTTAAAGCAATACAGATATCAGATGGAAATATTCTTCCAATAGATAGATTGAGAATAGATGAGGTTAAAATTTTATCCACAACTTCCTCAAGCTATTATTGGAAAAATTTTTCTATATTTATCGAGGCATTGAAAATAGGAACAAAATTTGAGACAGATATAAAAATTGATGAATTTTTTACAAAAGAAGATGTTTCTAAGGAGTTGGGTTTCGATGATAAAATAGTTTATTTAAAAAATATTGAGGAAATATGCAAGGATTATAGCAAGGAGCTTATAGATTATGAATTAAATTTTCTCAAAAGATATAATGTCGGAGGGGAATTAAATGAAGTAATAAATTTCTATGAAGAGCTAAAGAAAAAAGATGGTGTATTGCTAAGATTGTCGTGGGGAGCAGGGTGGCAGAGCATGACAGTTGGAGGATTGATCAATGAAGAAATGTTAGAAGAATTGAGGAGGATATATAAAATGGGCAAAAGAAGAGATTATCCAGAGTATGTGAAACCTTTTCCAAAAACAAGAAGAATTATTTTTGAAGACAATAAGCCAAAATATCCTTTAGGATGGATAAGGTTGGAGGGAAGAAAATGAGAATATTATTTATTACGGTTGGAACAGGAGTTGGAGAAAGCGAAGAAAAAGTAAAAAGTCTGGCGCACGGTATTCTGTATTCCATTTCACAGCATAAACCAGATAAGATCGTGTTTTTCGGCTCAGAAGAAAGTAAAAGGACAATAGAAGAGATAAAGAAGCAGTATTTAGAAAAGGAGGAAAGGGAATTTGAAAATTATGAATTTGTTAAAATAGATAAGATAGATGATTTTAACGATTGCTATGAAAAAATGGAGAATAAGATAAAGGAATATAAAGAGGAGGAAATTGTTGTAGATTATACATCTGGAACTAAAACAATGACAACAACCGCCGCAATAATTGCGATGCTTTATCAGAAAAAATTGTTTCTTACTTCTGGAAAAAGAGGTAAAAATGGGATTGTAATTCCTGGAACTGAAGAAATAAAGCAACAAAATCTTTATCTTGCTTATAATAAATATGCTTTAGAAAAAGCCAAGGAAGCATTTAATAGTTATAGGTATGAAGATGCGAAAAATTATTTAAAGCAAATAGTTGCGATGGAAGAAAAAAAGGATTATGAAGAAATTGTTGAAGCATATAGCTTATGGGATAAATTTGAGCACGAAAAAGCAAAAGAAAAGATGGAAAAAGTAAAAATGGATATTCTGAATACAAACAAATCTTTTCTAGGAAGGCTGGGTAAGGCGGAGGTGCGTGAGGAATTCTTAATTCCTGACTTGTTAAATAACGCTTCTCGTAGAATAGAAGAAGGGAAATATGACGATGCGGTTGCAAGATTGTATAGGGTTATAGAAATGATTGCTCAATATAGATTAAAAGCCGAACATGATTTGAACCCTTCTGAAATAAAATGGGGTGATTTGGAAATTAAAATAAAAGAACAAAAAATTATGGAAAAGTATGAAAAAAAGAAGGATGAAAAAGGAATAATAAGATTGTCTCTAAATGAATGCTATGATTTGCTAAAAGATTTAAATGATGAAGTTGGAAAAGTTGCTGAGGATAAGGAATTAAAGGACTTGCTTAAAAAGAGGAATTTCTCTATTCTTGCTCACGGCGTTGAGCCAGTTAGTAGAGAGGGCGCATATAAATTATTTAATAAAGCAAAAGAAATTGCTGAAAAAGTATTGGAAAATTTAAATGAATATATGGAAATATCAAAATTTCCAAAGCTATGAATGTTAGAGTTTTGATAACTGCGTTAAAGACAGATAAGCCAGTTAAAGAAAATGCTAGCATGCTAAGAGGGTATATAGGGAATAAATTCAAGGAAAATATAATTCTTCATCATCATGTTGGAGGAAATGAAAGTTTATATGCTTATCCAAGAATTCAGTATAAAATAATTGAAAACACACCTATAATAGTTGGAATTGAGGAAGGGGTAGAGATTTTAAAAAATATATCTGATGGGCTAAAAGAATTAATACTCGGTAGAAGCAGGTATAAAATATTATCTATCCAGATGAATCAATTAAATGCTGAGTTTGGTAAATGCAGAGAAAATATAAAGTATAGGTTTTTGTTGCCATGGCTTGCATTAAACCAAGAAAATTATAAAAAATATAAGGAAATAAATGACTGGAAAGAAAAAAAGAAGTTTTTGAATGGGATATTAATAGGAAACATTCTTTCAATGTGCAAAAGTTTGGATTACATTGTTGCGGGAAAATTATATTCTCATTCATTGCTAAATGAAGAAATAGTAAAATATAAAGGAATTTTTCACACTACTTTTACTGGAGAATTCAGGATAAATTTCAAAATTCCAGATTATCTTGGAATTGGAAAAGGTGTTTCTCATGGCTTCGGAACAATAAAAAGGGTTAAAAATGATTGAAAAAAGGTTAAGAAATGTTATTGTATCTGGATTTGGATATAGAATAAAGAGTAAGGAAAATATAATTTTTATAAAAAAGGAAGATGAGAAATTCTATTTTTCTCCTAAGGAGATAGAACAACTTATAATAGCGGGAGAAGTTTCTATCACAAGCAATGTTGTAAAGCTACTCATAAGAAATAATGTTGATATTGTTTTTGTGGAGCATAATCCAAATTTCTTTGCAAGAGTTGTAAAAGATGATTACAATTTTATAAATGAGCTATGGAGAAAGCAATTAATATTAACTGAAGAAAGAAAATTGGAAATGTCTAAAGAAATTGTAAATTCTCTGATTTATAATAAAATAAGATTGTTGCAAAGTATAGAGAAAAACAGAGAAATAGATTTTTCCCCAGATATTGAATATTTAGAAAAAAGGAGAGAGGAAAGTGACAATTGCAAAGATAAAATTTCTTTGATGGGGTGCGAGGGGGAGGCAAGCAGGGCGTATTTTTCAGCAATAAGAAAATTAATTCCTGAAGAATTTGGATTTGTAGCAAGGATCAAGCATCCGCCAACAGATGGAATAAATTCTTTGCTCAGTTATGGTTATACTGTTTTACTTTCTAGGGTTAGTTATGCTTTAATGTTAGCTGGGCTGAATATTTTTGAAGGAATATATCATGAAAGTTATAGGGATAGAACAGCCCTTGCATATGATTTGATGGAGGAGTTCAGACAGCCAATAGTTGATAGGGTTGTTTTAACTGAGGTTGTTAGGGGAAGGGTTAAGAAAGATGATTTTTTTATAAAGGATGGAATGTGCTATATGAAGGATGAGCTTAAGAGAAGTTATTTAGATGCTCTATATACAAGGTTTGAAGATAAATATAATTATGAAGGAAGAGCTATGGAATTTCTTGATATAATATATGAACAGGCTAGGAAGATGGCGGAAGCAATAGGAAAGGATAAAAAATATGTTGGATTTAAATATAGATGAAAGAGATGAGATTTATTTATGTAGTTTATGATATTCAAGATGATAATATTAGAAATACTCTTTCAAATTTATTGCTATACTATGGTTTGCATAGAGTTCAATATAGTGCATTTAAAGGACTTATTCCTATAAAAGATAAATATTCTCTTTTAAAAGAGATATATTCTTTAAATATAGGAAAGGAAGATAAAATTCATATATTTGATCTCTGTAAAAGTTGCTTAGAAAATGCGATTACCATCGGAAAAATTGAGGAAGGAAAGGAGCATGTTGTGCTTTAATTTTGGCTGGACTTTGGAAGTAATATAAATAATTTTTCCAAAAAATTTGACCAGCCAAAAAATTTATTAAGATAAGACAATTTACTATTAAATTCAGCTTAAGAGAAAAAAGTCGGGGGTTGCAAAATCTTCCAGAAAAACAAGGATTGAAACTTCCTATATATTTACCCTCTCCTGTCTGTATCACAAGTTGCAAAATCTTCCAGAAAAACAAGGATTGAAACAACGGAAGCACATCAGTTACATTTGAGAATTTCCCATGTTGCAAAATCTTCCAGAAAAACAAGGATTGAAACCCTTCATATCCCTTGCTTCTTATCCATATTTCATAACAATTTGTTGCAAAATCTTCCAGAAAAACAAGGATTGAAACAAAGTCAAGCGAAACTCCTAAACAAAGAAAAAAAAGTTGCAAAATCTTCCAGAAAAACAAGGATTGAAACGTGTTATTCGTAAGGTTTGTCCATCCAAAGCATGCGTAATAGGTTGCAAAATCTTCCAGAAAAACAAGGATTGAAACGTGTTTGCAATATAACTGCCTACTATACCTCTTGTGTTGTTGCAAAATCTTCCAGAAAAACAAGGATTGAAACGATGCTTAACCTCCCTTGCGGGCGGGTGTCCATCCCACGTTGCAAAATCTTCCAGAAAAACAAGGATTGAAACTCCTGCATAGATGCTGTGTTTTTGCAGTTGCTCTATTGGGTTGCAAAATCTTCCAGAAAAACAAGGATTGAAACTTATTTTTGAAGGATTTTTATCTTGGAAGCAACTTCGAAGTTGCAAAATCTTCCAGAAAAACAAGGATTGAAACTTATCAAGGTTAAGAATTTTGATTAAATCAGCAGAGTTGCAAAATCTTCCAGAAAAACAAGGATTGAAACTTTTCATTTTTACCACCTCCGACTTTTATTTTATTTAGTTGCAAAATCTTCCAGAAAAACAAGGATTGAAACCTTAAAAATTTTAGGTATTTTTTAGTAATTTGTATTGCACTATGTTGCAAAATCTTCCAGAAAAACAAGGATTGAAACCGGCTTGCTCGGACTATTGTATGCCTCAAAAGTGATGGTTGCAAAATCTTCCAGAAAAACAAGGATTGAAACACTTTTTAAAAAATTCTAATGCTCTTTCTTTTGTTATTGTTGCAAAATCTTCCAGAAAAACAAGGATTGAAACTTCTGATTATGTTGCAGAGTGCAGCCATAACTAATAAAGTTGCAAAATCTTCCAGAAAAACAAGGATTGAAACCTTTCCGATAGCAGTATATGTCTTTGAAGTCGCAAATTGAGTTGCAAAATCTTCCAGAAAAACAAGGATTGAAACTCCAATTCCCTATATAACATATTTTCCTTTACCATCTTTTGTTGCAAAATCTTCCAGAAAAACAAGGATTGAAACATCAACAGCCACATAAGCGTTGTATGACATGTTGTTTTGTTGCAAAATCTTCCAGAAAAACAAGGATTGAAACGGGCGGGGACACACCCAACAATATCATTTTTATCTTGTTGCAAAAATTTCCAGAAAAACAAGGATTGAAACCGAGCATGTCATATATTTTCTTGTTCAACTCTGGTGTGTTGCAAAAATTTCCAGAAAAACAAGGATTGAAACTAATTTCAATTGCCCTTTTTCCGTCAATTTTTGTTTTTGTTGCAAAAATTTCCAGAAAAACAAGGATTGAAACATATATGTTGTCTGAGTTTTTGCTTACTTGTTTTATTATAAGTTGCAAAAATTTCCAGAAAAACAAGGATTGAAACTCAAAGACATGTTCTTCCACTATCACTGTGATGTTTTCGTGTTGCAAAAATTTCCAGAAAAACAAGGATTGAAACTTTTCCTTTCCTTCCTTCTATTGTTCCAACTTTCAAAAAGTTGCAAAAATTTCCAGAAAAACAAGGATTGAAACCCTCTAATTCCTTAAACAAATTTTCCTTCCTTTCCCACGTTGCAAAAATTTCCAGAAAAACAAGGATTGAAACTTTCTCGCACTCCATGCCCATTCATGATACCCTACAAACAAAGTTGCAAAAATTTCCAGAAAAACAAGGATTGAAACCATCTGAATGCATATTTTATTATGTTTCCTATTACAAAGTTGCAAAAATTTCCAGAAAAACAAGGATTGAAACCACACGCACGCACGCATATATTGGGTGGTTGGTTTAAATGGGTTGCAAAAATTTCCAGAAAAACAAGGATTGAAACTAGAATTTTTTGCCCTTCGTATTGAGGCGGAATACATAGTTGCAAAAATTTCCAGAAAAACAAGGATTGAAACATTAGTTTTCTGGCTTCCTGTTTTGGAAGGGTTTTTTGTATGTTGCAAAAATTTCCAGAAAAACAAGGATTGAAACTTGCTACCAAGGAATAACCATTCGGTTTATTTGTTAATCTGTAGTTGCAAAAATTTCCAGAAAAACAAGGATTGAAACCAGTCAAAGGCTTCACATGTATTTGCTGTATTCTTGTTTGAAGTTGCAAAAATTTCCAGAAAAACAAGGATTGAAACCAGTCAAAGGCTTCACATGTATTTGCTGTATTCTTGTTTGAAGTTGCAAAAATTTCCAGAAAAACAAGGATTGAAACAGAAAATCCTTCAAATTTTCCGAATATATTCTTATCCTTGTTGCAAAAATTTCCAGAAAAACAAGGATTGAAACCGTTAGGTCTCAAAATGGCGACATCATTGTTCAAGTTGCAAAAATTTCCAGAAAAACAAGGATTGAAACAGCCCGCAATTCTCACATTTGTATATGTTTTTCTTCTGTTGCAAAAATTTCCAGAAAAACAAGGATTGAAACTTCGCTGAAACTAACTCTGTCTTTGCTTTTTCTCTGTTTTGTTGCAAAAATTTCCAGAAAAACAAGGATGAAGAAATAAATTTAATAACCAATATATTTATGCAGATATTTATGCAGGATTTTGCAGAGATACTGAAAAAGCAGGGTTATGCAGTTGTTGGAAAGCACTCAGCAGTAAAACTCTGTTACTGGCTCAGGAAGGCATTGATTAAAAAAATCCCATGTTACAAAAGCACATTTTATGGAATAGAAAGTCATCGCTGCCTGCAGATGACGCCAGCCGCCTATCACTGCACCCAGAAATGCCTCTATTGCTGGCGATTTCAGGGGCTTACACTCGAGGAAATAAAAAAGGAAGAGGCGGATGAGCCAAAATTTATACTTGAAAAGAGCATTGAGGAGCAAAAAAGGCTGCTAAGCGGTTATAAAGGGAATGAAAAAGTTAGCATAAGGGAATGGAATGAAGCAATTGAGCCAAAGCATGTCGCCTGCTCTCTTACAGGTGAGCCAACTTTATATCCTTTCCTTAGCGATTTTTTTGAGGAATGCCATAAAAGAGGAATGACAACTTTTCTTGTAACAAACGGGACAAATCCAGAAGCAATTGAAAAAATGGATACATTGCCAAAACAAATTTATGTTACAATTTCTGCTCCAAATGAAGAAATATACAAAAGGCTATGCTGTCCCCTTATTAAAGATGGATGGAAAAAAATTAATGAAACAATTGAATTGCTTCCCTCACTGAATACAAGAACAGTAATAAGGCACACATTGGTGAGACATTGGAATCTTGGATATGAAGAAGAATATGCGAAGATAGATGAGAAAAGTGATGCATGGTTTATAGAGCCAAAAGGATATATGCATGTTGGATATTCAAGAGAAAGAATGAGAAGCAATAATATGCCAAGTCATGGGGAAATAAGAAAATTTGCTGAAAAATTGGCTGGTTTAATTGGTTATAAAATAGAGGATGAAAGAATTGACTCAAGGGTTGTATTGCTTGGAAGAGGGAAAAAAAGGGAAATATGAACAATTTACTGATTTTGTTATCGATATTGGCATCCTTCTCGGTTATTATCTTTTTAGTTTCAAAAAGAAAAAATTTTGCGATATCTGTTCTTGCTGGAATTATAATTCTTTCAATATTTGATTATAAAAATCTGCCAGAAAATTTATATAAAACTGCAACGGATTGGACAGTAATTGCTTTAATAATCATAATTTTTCTGATAAATTTGTTATCCACAATTCTACAGGAAGGAGGCGCAATGGGAGAACTTGTGAAATTTTTAAGCCAAAAACTTTCCTACCGCGGTTTGGTTATTGCAATCCCGTCTCTGCTTGGCATGCTCCCCGTGCCTGGCGGGGCGCTGATGAGCGCGCCACTGATAAATAAAGGAGGCGGGCAGAAAAATGAGCTAACTTTTGTTAATCTATGGTATCGGCACATATGGTTTATAATTTTGCCGATTGCAACTCCCCTTGTGCTTATTTCTGATTTATCGGAGGTGAGCATTTATAAACTGATTTTAATGCAGTTTCCAATTTTTTTATTGAGTTTTTTTATAGCAATTCCTGTTGTTAAAAAATTTTCTGGCAAAAGAGAAAATGAAGTAGGAGGAAACTATTTCGCGCTTATTCCTATAGCAGTTACTGTCTCAACAGCAATAATTTTATCATTTTTTATAAGCACATATTTATCTTTTCTAATTGCCCTTCCTATTGGAGTAATTCTTGCAACTATAATATCAAAGAAGAGAGAAATATCCTTTTTAAGAAAAGGCACACCTGTTAGCCTTTTAATTGCAATATTTGAAATAATGCTCTTAAAAAATATTATATTTTCAATGAATGCTCCAGAGATAATATATTCATATCTTTCAAATTTCAATCCGATTGCAATGATTGCAATTATTTCCTTCTCTGTTGGAGCAATTACTGCTAACAATTTGGCTGCGATTGCAATTCTTTATCCTTTATTATCCCCTTTTATTTTTACCAGCAAACTTGTTAGCTTATTATATATTTCTTCTTTTATTGGCTATCTTGTTTCTCCAGTTCATCCCTGTTTGGTATTAACTTATGAATATTTCAAACCAAAACTCACAGATTTATACAAGCTTCTTCTCCCTCCATCAATACTACTTATAATTGTATCAGCAATAATCTATTCTCTATAGCCCCCTATCTTAAGAGTTGGGTCTCCGAGCAAAAGCCATTCCTGAACAACCTTTACATCTATAATATATTTTAATGGCATGTTTGCATCTCCAGGGAAATAATCTATAAATTCTTTCAGTGTCTGGGAATGAAGCATTCCAAGAATATCAATTCCTTCATTATATATCCTGAAGAAATTTATTTCAAGCCATCCATCCAAAACTTGCAAATAATCAGGAATTCCGTCTTTATTTTCATCCTCGCTTCCATGATAGCCAAGTCCTGTATTTCCAATTGTTGCTATTGCCCCTCCATTTATCTTGCGTGTTAGCCACCAGCTCCAGCACTCTGGAGCATTCTCTCCTTTTCTCACTCTTTCCTTATCAAACGAATAGAATATGCTAACATTGAACTGGCTGTTGTGGCATCCTCCTATAACTACGATAGGCAATTCGTAGCCATTCCTTAAAAATGGCATATCAAATATTTGCAAACCCTCTTCCCATTCTTCAAAATTATATGGCTCATGCGTTGCCCAGCTAATCGGATTTCCATGCCCGCAGAAATAAGCAAAGCCAGCCCCTTCATTCATTGCATTTATTATATTTTTTGAATTCAAATCAATTTCTGACGCCCATAATTTTATTGCATCAAAATCCTGCATATATTTATATGCCTCCCATGTAGCAAGCTCTCCTTCAATATATTTATGGCTATCTTCATATGAATCGCCAGCAACCAAAATAAATTTATTAAAATCATCAAAATGTTTGTTTTCATAATTTATTATTTTATCAATCATTATTTTAAGTTCATATTTGTTCCTGCATGCAATTCTTCCAATATAAACATCTGGATATAAATCGAGATTATCCTTTTTCATTCCTTTCCATTCAGCAAATATTCCATTTCCATTGCTGTCCCAGTCCTCAAAAACAATGCTTCCATTTTCATATTTATAAATATCTGCAAAATATAAATCGCTCAAGTAGCCAGTTTCCCACCCAGAGCGATCGTCTAAATTTGTATATCTTACTGGCATTAGCCATCTCTCTTTGAAAATTCCTCCTTGCCTACCTCCTACAAGCATAACATATTTTATTCCCCATTCCTCAATTGCATTTTTAATGAAATATTTCACTTTTTCAGCATCATCCCTGCCATTTCTCGCTACATTGCTACTGTAAATTTCATTTAGCCCCACTGCTATTGTTTTTATTCCCTTGCTTTCCTTATGCTGCTTCAATGCTTCAATCTCGCTCAGCCATGCATCTGGTGAAATTATTAAGAAATCATATAGCGAGGCACTTTCAGTTTTTTCTGGCAAAACATAATCAATTTTTACATCAAAATTATCTGCTTCATAGATTTTATTTTCCCTTAATATCTTATTGTAAAGATAGACATTCAAAAATATGCATCTTTCTCCTTTTTCAATTCCCACACCTATGCTATATTCATGCCATTCCTGCGGAATTTCATACTCCATAAAGAATTCATTTCCTTTAAAATTATCAACTCTATAACTTATAAATTTTTTATCAAAAGAACCCGTCTTTTTAACATTCAATGGTTTCACTTCAATATTTTCTATTTTTGTCCCCAACGGAAATTTATATTTCAAAACCCTATAATCAATGCATCTATTTTCGGATTTAACATCGCCTAGGTGTATGCTGAACATCGCAAAAACAACAATGACTGCTACAATCTTTTTCATGAAAATGAATAAATTTATAGTTTATATCTTTTCCCTTAAATTTATATTCCAAAAAAAATTTAATATTGTGGAAAAAACTGGTATAGCTGATTTACCCCTACATTATGGGAAGGCGCCTGCCTGGCTTTATAAAAGAATGGTAAGATTAGCAGATGCCATTTCTGCAATTATAATTGAAGAATATGGTGGAGAAAAACTTCTTGAGCTACTTTCAAATCCTTACTGGTTCCAGAGTTTTTCTTGCGTGCTCGGATACGACTGGCATTCATCTGGCACCACAACTGTTACCTGCGCCTGCCTTAAAGAAGCCTTAGAAAAACATGGCATAAAGGCGGCGGGCGGGAAAGGGATGGCAAAAAGAACGATTGAAGAGATAAAGGAAAAAGGTGGCGAGTTTGGAGATAAAATTTCATATGCGAGCAGGATGACTGCAAAGGTTGATAGCGCGGCTCTTCAGGATGGCTATGGGCTTTATCATCATGTAATAATTTTTGATGATGCTGGAAGATGGGTTGTAATTCAGCAGGGAATGAATAAAGAAAATAGGTATGCGAGGAGATATCACTGGATATGGAAAATTAAAAGTTTTGTAGAGGAGCCGCATGCAGGAATTATAGGAAAAAAAGGAATTGCTTTGAATATGACAGATAGAAATAGCGAGAATGCAAGAAAGGTGAGCGTTGAGATTTCAAAAGAAAAGCCAGCATGGGTTTATAAACAGTTTATGAAAATCAAAACATGCAAACCTTATCAATCAAC
Organism: Thermoplasmatales archaeon; assembly: GCA_014361245.1. Classification (NCBI taxonomy): domain Archaea; kingdom Methanobacteriati; phylum Thermoplasmatota; class Thermoplasmata; order Thermoplasmatales; species Thermoplasmatales archaeon. The sequence goes on from JACIWB010000018.1 coordinate 20,377, forward strand.
TCTTGAAGGAAAAATACTCGCTTTAAAAATGCCAGAAAAAATAAACTGGAATGCATTAAAAGAAGCATATGAAATACAGCCGAAAAATTTCGAAGAAATGCTTGCAATAAAAGGTGTTGGAGCATCTACTGTAAGAGCCCTCGCCTATATCTCAGATATAATTTATGGATGTCCTCTCTCATGGAATGATCCCGTAAAATATTCATTTGCGGTGGGTGGAAAAGATGGGGTGCCCTATCCCGTGGATAGAAGAGCAATGGATGAATCAACAAACATTTTAATTCAGAGTTTAGAAGAAGCAAAAATAGGAAAAAGAGAGAAAATTGAAGCAATTAAAAAACTCAAAATTCTTGTTGAATAGTTATTCATCGATTTCTCTTAAATAAACCCTCACATCTTTCTTTTCCTCTGCTAAAAGTTTTATTTTCTCATATATAATTTCTGGAAGATTTCTGGATATATAATCATTTGATAGAGATATTAAATCAATTTTTGAATAATTCTCGTAAAGATTGCATTCCTTTAAAATTTCCTTTAATTTATTCTGTTCCTTGAAAGATATGTTTTTATATTTTTTAATATCAACAAATTTTCCACTACCATACAATCTTTCCAATCCGTTTTTCTCTGCATATTCAATCAGTCTTTCCCTGATTTGTCTCTGTATTTCCTTCATTTCGGAAATTTTACTGCATATTTCCCAATATTTATTTACGAGTGAGTAACTGTCTTCATCTTCATACCATTTATGCCTGAAAATAGGGCAAATCTGCTGGTATTCACAGTAATTGCATAAGCTAGATTCAGAAGTTGGGAATTCATTTTCTTTTATTGCCCTTTCTATTTTATTTATCTTATCAATCAGATTTTTCCTGGCATCTTCATAATTGCTCTTCCTTATTCTTATTTCTTTATTAAAAGCGAGAAAATGCCATACAAGTTCAACATCTTCAATATCATAAAAATATTTTAGAGATAAGGCATATATTGCTAGTTGTGGGTCATTTTCCATCTCTTGCTTGGTTGGTAAATGTATAGATGTCTTATAATCATGAACCTCATATTTTCCATCCAATTCCATGACCCTGTCAATTACCCCCGCAATCCAGTAATTTTCATTTATAGGAAATACAATTCTCTTTTCTAACGCAATTATTTTGCCTTCGTCAAAGGGCTTGTAAGTATTGTAATAATCAATTAGGTATCTCTCCCCCATTTTCCTGTAATTATTTATATCATATTCTTTTGCAACAAAAATTTGCTCGTTCATTTCTTTTTCCCATCTGTTGTTATAAAATTCCAGTAATTCCTCTAGCGAGCATGTTTTCTCATATATCTTATCTCTATATAATTTTTCAAGTGCTTCATGAACCCTGCTTCCCATAAAAGCTTCTATACTCTTTCTCACAGGCTTAATTCTGTCGACATACATCAATTTAAATCTATATGGGCATGTTTCGAAAGAATTTATAGATGAATTCGAATATATCATTAGTAAATATTAAAGATTTAACTTTAAATTTTTCCATATATCAGGAAATTTTTTAAACAGAAAAGCATTTCAACCATATGATAACTGGAAAGGAAAAAAAACCATTAATAAAAAATCTTCTTGGAAAAAATGCTAAAAGGATAATGGAGAAAGATGAAAAATATGTTGCAAATACAACAAAAGCATCTCCCGCAGTTGTTAAGGAAGCAAAAGGAATTGTCTTCGAAGATGTTGATGGAAATATATTTTTTGATTTTGTCTCTGGCGTTGGGGTTGTAAATGTTGGTCATTCACATCCAAAAGTTGTGGAAGCTATAAAAAAGCAGGCAGAGAAATTCATTCATTTTGCTGGAACAGACTACTATTATCAGGTTCAGGTTGATTTAGCGGAAAAACTTTGCAACATTGCCCCAGGCAGATGGAATAAAAAAGTTTATTTTGGAAATAGTGGAGCTGAAGCAATTGAATGTGCAATAAAACTAACAAGATGGGCCACAAATAAAAAGTTTTTCATATCTTTTATAGGAGCATTTCACGGCCGCACAATGGGCGCGATGGCATTAACTGCAAGCAAAATAGTCCATAAACAGAGATTTTTCCCATGGATGCCTGGAGTGGTTCATATCCCCTATCCAAATCCATATCGCAATCCCTTTGGAATCGATGGTTATGAGGAGCCAGACGAACTTACTAACGCAGTAATAAATTATATTGAATATATTTTCAAGCATTTTCTCCCAAGCGATGAAGTTGCCGCTCTTTTTTCAGAGCCAATTCAGGGAGAGGGTGGTTATGTTGTTCCGCCCAAGAACTTCTTCAGAACATTAAAGAAATTCCTGGAAGAAAAAAATATATTGCTTGTTGATGATGAAATTCAGGCGGGATTTGGAAGAACTGGCAGGATGTGGGCAATCGAGCATTTTGGCATTCACCCAGATATAATAACAAGCGCAAAATCCATAGCATCGGGCTTGCCATTATCCGCCTGCATTTACCCCTCAAAAATTGATTTTGGAGTAAAGGGCGCCCACTCCACAACTTTTGGGGGCAATCCGCTGGCTTGCGCCGCCTCGCTTGCAACCATTGAATTACTTGAAAAAGGATTGATTAAGAATGCGGAAAGGCAGGGGAAGTTAATTGGGAAGAGATTGAAGGAGTTTGTTGAGAGATATGAGATAGTTGGGGATGCGAGAGGGATAGGATTGATGCAGGCTACTGAGATAGTAAAGGATAAGAAGAGCAAGAAAGTTTTTCCAAAAGCAAGAGACGAAATTGTTGAAAGATGCTTTAAAAAGGGCATTCTCTTGATTGGGTGCGGAGAAAGTGCGATAAGATATATACCTCCTCTCTGTATAAATGAAGAGCAAATGAATAATGCAATGGACCTTGTAGAAAAGGCAATTAAGGAAACATGCGCAAATCTTAAATCATAACAGGAATACCCTTTTTTATTTCATATTCTTTCCCGCATTTTTTGCATGAGAGTTTTCCACTAATTATCTCCTTCTCATTTTCCTCCTCTATTTCTAAAATTAAATTTCCTTTGCAATATGGACAGCAAAGCAGTTTTAAATGCTCTTTCTTCATAAATTTAAATATCTATTTGATATTTTAATCATGCGCATAGCACTAAAAATAGGTTATGATGGGACAATATTTGATGGATTTGCGAGGCAAAAAGGGAAAAATACAGTAGAGGGAGAAATAATAAAAATTCTAAAAAAAAGCGGGCTTGTTAAAGATATAAAAGATGCAAGATTTCAATATGCTGCAAGAACAGATAAAGGAGTTAGTGCAATTGCAAATGTGATATCATTTAATTGTAAGGGAAATGCTCTTAGAGTATTTGAAAATTCCAAGAAAATATGGGTTTTTGGTTATGCATATGTTGATGAAAATTTTAATCCAAGATATTGCAAAAGTAAGAGGTATAGGTATTATGTTTATGATATGGGATATGATATTAAAAAAATGGTCGAGGCTGTTAAAATTTTTGAAGGACAACATGATTTTGCCTATTTTGTTAAAGACAGGAAAAGGACAATTGCAAAAATAGATAAAATAGAAGTATCTGAGGGAAAAATAATAAAATTTGATTTTGAAGCAAAATTTTTTTTATGGAATCAGATAAGAAGAATCATGGCATCAATTCTTGAAGTGGGGAAAGGAAGATGTGAAATTGAGGATATAAAAAAATCCTTGGAGAAAAAAGAAAGAATAAATTTTGGACTTGCTGAGCCAGAAAATCTTATCTTAATTGATATAAGATATGACTTTGATTTTATTCCATTCACTCAACCAAGATTTTTGATAAAAAATGAAATTTTTAATGATATAAAGTGTTTCTTAAATTAAAGATTTAGAAGAACTGCAAAAATAATTCAATTAAGCACTCGGAAATAAAGATATGCAGTATTTCCGAATGTTGTGTTAGATTTTGATTTTTGCAATCAAATTTTTTGCAAAAAAAATAAAAAATTTTTTATCAATTTAATTTAATTGTTCTGAAAACAAAAAATCAAAAAATAATTTCTTCTCTATAAAAATATTAGCGAAAGATAGTCCTATAACTTTCGAGATAAATTATTAAAAAATTTTGATGATTTTTTCATCGATTCTTTTAGCACAATTGATATTACATAGAACTTTTCTTTGCTTTATTAAATCAAGAATAGAATCTTTCCACTTTTCAGCTATTATAGAAATAAATTCTCTTATAAAGTACCACAGATTATAAAGGATAGCAGAAAATATGAAAAAGAAAAACCTTATAATAGGATTCTCTGTCTTCGTTTTTATCATAAAATTCTCTTGAGCATCTCTATAAAAATTTTCTATGTTCCATCTTCTCCTATATAGATCTGCGAGACTAAGAATATTTGATTCATCAATTTCAATGTTTGTGCAGAAAACATCGAAATTTTTCCAATTTTCTTTATATTTGTTACCATTTGGAATGAAGAACAAGTTTGTTTTTATTTCTTC
>JACIWB010000019.1 GCA_014361245.1 Thermoplasmatales archaeon
TCCATGGGATGGAGAGCTAACAAGAATTGCAGTTAAAGTATCTCCATCTATATCGCTATCATTTCCAAGAACTCCTGGAGCATTTACAACTAATTGAGTATCTTCATTTGTTGAATAATAATCATCATTTGCAATAGGTGGATCATTTACGCTATTTATTGTAATATAAACTGTTGCAATGTTGCTATCTGCTTGTCCATCATTTGCTTTATAAGTAAAGCTATCTGTGCCATGATAATTTGCATCTGGGGTATAGGTAAATGAACCATTTGAATTAAATGTCAAGCTTCCATGGGATGGAGAGCTAACAAGAATTGCAGTTAAAGTATCTCCATCTATATCGCTATCATTTCCAAGAACTCCTGGAGCATTTACAACTAATTGAGTATCTTCATTTGTTGAATAATAATCATTATTTGCAACTGGAGGAGAATTTATTACATTTACGCTTGCCTCATCTTCATCGTATACCATAATATGACTTCTATTTCCTTCAGCACTTACATTTGCCACATTTGTAAAATTTCCCTTGCATCCAGCAGTTGCATTAAAAATAATGTAGAACCAAGTTGAGTTTGGAAATGGTCCCGTTAAATTCCATGAAATATTATTGCCCCATTGAACTGGATCGCTAATAGGCGTATCATTCTTTTTAGCAGAGCCGCTTACATAACTAAAACAGCTTGGCAGTATATCTGTAATATTTATATAGGATAAATTCTCTGTTCCATTGCTTTTTACAGTTATATTAAAAACTATATTTTCACCTACATGCTTAGTAACATTTTCACCCCAAGAAGAGCCATTCCATACAGTTTTTGATACCAAAATTTCTGGATAAACCGGAGTAATAGTTATATTTACCTTTCCATAATCTGAATTATACTTATAACTCCCCCCTCTTAAATCCTGCATTATTGTAGTTATATTAGTAGCTCCGGCATTGAGTACTTTAAACCTATAAATGACATAATGACTTCCTGCAGCATTACTATCCATATAAACCTCGTATGTAAGGCTCCCACTTGTATTAACAGTAACATTTACTAATTCAATAACAGCAGGATCATATTCTAAGGGAAAACTGCAATTAGTTGCCGCACTAGTTGTGTTATCCCATACATGAACCTCAAACTCCTCACCTATTGCTGGATTTGAATTTGAAATATAGACTAGTTTAGAGCTATCGTCACTTTGCTCGCGTAATCCTTCCACTCTTAGCTTCTGACTTGCATTGGCTGGATTTGCATTATCCGCAGTAACATTTATTGTAAAAGCTCTTGTTTTATCCTTTGATGCACTACTTCTAGTTATATTTACAACAAAGAAAACATCTTTAGTAGAATTATTTTCTATTGTTCCAATATTTTTTTCTGTTCTTTCATTTCCATGTAAATAAATATAAGTAGCATTTTCTGCTGACCAGCTAAAATTAACCCTTACATTTGTTGCATTATATGAGCCATTGTTCCATATTCTTACTTGAACAATTGAACAATTTGGCCCTTCTGTCTTTGGCTTATTATCATCTATTCCTATAATATTCCAAGAAACAATTGCAACTTCTAAAGTAGTATTATTTTGTCCTTCTATTATTCTTGGAATAATTATTCCTCCGAATATTATTGCTATCGCTATTCCTATTATACCCATTTTTTTTAGAGAGAATAACCTCTCGGCATTTTTCATTTTTATCAGCCTCTTGCTTAAAAATGAAATAAAAAGTATTTAAATGTTTCTGCTGAGTTTAAAATTTTTACTAAAAATTACGACTTTGCTATCAAATTGCTTATTTAATTGACTTCAAAAATTCATCCCATAGCGTATTCTTTGCAAAATCAGTATTGCTATAATATTTTGAATAATATAATGGCAGTGGGAAATAAATTGAGGCATTTCCATAAAAGATTTGGGGCAAACTGAAATTAATTTTATTTGCAAATGAATACAAATCAATATATTGCGAATTTATTGCGCTTTCATTTCTTGCATTCCAGAAACTCAAATTTTTAACATAATCAATAAACAAGCTGAATTGCCCGATAAATTCATCAAACATGCTCAAATTCCAGATTGCAAACTTTGGAGAAGCATAGGAATAATAGCTCATATATTCCTCATAAATTACCCCGCAAACTTCCTCCACATCGCCAAAACCCCTTGCAAAAATTTTCTCATGCGGCAGCCCCGTCGCCAGCATCGCGGCGGGCGAAGCAAGCATATACTGAGAGCAATTCCTTAAAGCATATGCGACTTCTATGCAACCCATATTGCATGAAGAGAAAATTATTATGCTTATGTTCTTATTTTCCAGTGCCCTTTTAATTTCACCAATTTCAAGCAAATCTGAGCTACTTTTATCTAAGCAAGTCCCAGCCCATCCATTCCCATGTCCCCAGAATTCAATTGCATAATTTTTTGCCCGCAAAATTTCTTGAGCATATAAAATAAATTCTTCAAGAGTTGAATTGCTCCCCATATTTAATTCATTTTTTTCAATTGTTGTTATTGAATTATTTAAAATATAGAGTTTTGAATCATTGTTTAATGCTCCATCAAAAAGAATTGCAATTCCAGAACTATTTATGCTTAACAATTCATTTAATTCATTAACTGCATATTCATACAAATCATTATCTCCGCTTATATAAACAAGAAAAGCCCATTCCAAAAAATTTTCTTCGCCTGGAATTGAGGTTTCTTCATTTGAATTATTTTCAATTTCACTGCTTTCAGAAGCATTTTCATCTTCTTGAGTTTGATTTTCAAAATCTATTGAGATTTCTTCAATAATATTTTCCTCATCTTGAATTTGCTCTTCATTTGCTTCATCAGAAATATTTTCATTTTGCTCAGTTGCTCCTTCACTTGAATTATTCTCAATAATCTCATCTTGATTTAAGTTTATTTCTTCTTTGCTGCTTTCATTAATTAGTCCTTCTGTTGTTTCATCAGAAATATTTTCAATACCTTCATCTTGATTTTCATTTATTTCTTCGCTAATTCGGGAAATATTTTCTTCAGCTGAGTTATTTTCATCATTTACTTTTTCATTGGTAATATTTTCCTCGTCTTGATTTTGCTCACTTTCATTTATTTCTTCATTTGCTTCAGTTAAATTATCTTCATTTTGCTCATTTGTTCCATCATTGAAGGCATTTTCATTATTTTGAGAATTTATCTCATCGGTTATTCCTTCTTCAGTTGAAGTTTCTTCATTTTCTTCAGTTGAGTTATTTTCAATTTCGTTTTCATTAATTATTTCCTCATCTTGAATTTGCTCTTCATTTGAAAAATCTTCAATTTCGCTATTTTCCTTTTGAGAATTTATCTCATCATTTATTTCTTCTGTTGTTTCATTAAAAACATCTTCTTCATCTTGGGTTGGGTTTTCTGCTTCATTTTCTCCGCTTGAATTATTTTCAATTTCATTGCTTTCATCATTTTGAGTTAAATTTACATCATCATTTATTTCTTCTGTTGAATTATTTTCATCCTCTTGAATTGGAATTTCTTCATTTGCGTCAATATTTTCTTCGGTTGAATTATTTCTCGCTTCATTTGTTTCTTCTGCTATTTCATCATTTGAATCATTTTCAATGCTTTCATTCACCTTCAATTTATCAAAAATTTTTGGAAACAGTAAATAAAAAAGAGTAAAAAATGAATTTGGCAAGAAGCTTGATATTTTTTCTTCTAGCGAAGAAGCTTCTACAAAATAGCAAGCGGATACGGAAGAAATTATGATTGCGCCAACAAGCAATGCTATTAATTTCATATTGCTCACATTTTGCTAACAAAATGTTAATAAATTGCAATTATATAAACTTTTCCAAAACAATTATAAATCGGATTTGCATTAAAAACAAAATGAGGAAAAAAATAATGCTTATAATTGATGATGAAAAGGAAATACATGATTTGATTAAGGAATATCTCTCCCCCTTAAATATTGAGTTTTATTCCGCTTATAGTGGCGAGGAGGGAGTAAAAATGTATAATGAGTTGATGGCTAAAAATAAGAAACCTGACTTGGTGGTAATGGATTTAAATCTATCAGGCTCAAGAAAATTTGAGGATTTAATAAATCAGATTGAAGGGAAAAAAATGGATGGAGTAAGAACAACAGAAGAAATATTGAAAATAGATAAAAATGCAAATGTTGTTGGTTTCACTGCATTTGCTCATCTTGACTGGGGAAAAAGATTAAAGTCACTTGGAATAAAAAATGTTTTCGGGAGAGAAATAGGATTTGATGGATTTGCTAAAAAAGTAAATGAACTTTTAGCATGAAAAAGATTTTTGCTTATTCCAAACTGCTTCGCCTTCCTGGCTTGGGCGGGCTTGCGATTCCGCCAGTATTTGGGGCTATCTCTGTTGGAATTTATGATTTTTATTCTCTCACCCTTCTTTTTTTAATTGGAGCTTTCTCTGCCATCTATGGATTTGTTCTAAATGATTATGCGGATGTTGAACTTGATAGCCTTATACCGGAGCTAAGAGGAAAGCCCCTTGTAAGCGGAGAAGTTTCAAGGAAAAATGCTGTTGCAGTTTGCTTTTTTTGTGTTCTGCTTGCCTTTCTTTCAATAGCAATAATGTGGAAGGGAGAAATTATTGATGAACTGCGCTTTTCTGCATTTGTAAGCATATTTCTTGCAGGAGTTTTAGGAAGCATTTACAATTTATATGGAAAAAAAATTGCTGGCTCTGACTTTTTTGTTGCAATTTCAATGTCATTTGTATTTTTATTCGGCGCCCTTTCTTTTGATAAACCAAACTTGCTTACATGGATAATTTTTATTCTTACTTTTGAGCAGACATTACATATGAATGCTGTTGAAGGAGGAATAAAGGATGCGGACCATGACTTTCTTATGGGGGTAAAAAATATCGCACTTGCAAGTGGGGTAAAGGTAGAAAAAAACAAGATTTTCATTCCTCTTTCATTTAAAATTTTTGGTTTCTTACTTCGCCTTTCATCAGCGGTTTTAATTTTCATTCCTTTCATATATGGCTTGAATTATGAAATATGGCAGGTTTGCCTTCTTGCATTGCTAACAATTTCTTTCATTTACATTGAAATAAAATTTTTGAGCATAAAGGAATTTGAAAGGGCTAAAATAAGGAAAATGATAAGTTCAGCAGCATTTATAAGATATGCAGTTGTTCCCATAATGCTCGTAAGCAAAATTGGCTTGCTCGGCATATTCCTCGCTGTCTTCCCAATCCTATGGTATATGGCATTTATCCCTCTAACAGGCGTAAAACCCTTCCAGCCGGAGATGTAAAATGAAAGCATGCATAATTGGCGCTGGCGTCGGCGGCTTGGCGTGTGGGGCATTGCTTGCAAAAAATGGATGGGAGATAGAGATATATGAAAAAGAAGGGGTGGTTGGTGGGAGGGCAATGTCTATAGAGCTCAGCGAGGAATATTTTAAAGCCATCGAAAGGTTTAATATTTCTGTTCTGGATTTTTCTGAAGAATATGAGAGCAAAGAAGTTGATCTAGGATTTCATTTAATTGGAGGGGGAAAGAAGGGAGGATGCATTAGGTTGCTGAATAGCTTGGGAATAGAGATTGAATTCATTGGCTCAAAAATTGGTTTTATAGGGGAAAAAATAAATTACCCATTTTTAAGCAGATTTGATAAAATAAAAATGATGCCAAGAATAATACAGCTTCTTACAACAAGAAGGAGCAAGCTTGAAGAAATGAAGAAAAATTCGATGGAAGAAATGATTAAAAAATATGGAAAGGGAAAAATGAAAGAAGTTCTTGAGATTTTCCCCCGCCTTATAACAACAGTTAATGATTTAAGCAAAATTTCCGCAGGTGAGGTATTTTTTGCCCAGCGCGAACTTTTAGGCGGGCAACCAGTTGTATATCCAAAGAATGGCTTGGGAGAAATTTCAGAAAAATTGAAGGAATATGTAGAAGAAAGGAATGGAAAAATATTTCTCGGAAAGGAGGTTAATGAAATTATAATAGATGATGGAATTGCAAAGGGAATAAAAATAAAAAAAGAGGAAAAATATTATGATGCAATAATTTCAACAATTCCTTTGCAGAATATTTTTTCAATAGCCAAGGAAAAGAATTTTCCAAAGGAATGGGCTGATTATATAAAAAATCTAAAACCAACAGCAAGCTTGGTTTCATATCATGCAGTTGATGATGTTGGCAATTTAAGAAATAAATCATTTGTTTTTATTGAAAAAGATTGTGATTTTGAAGGAAATGATGTCGTTGGAATGATTGACTTCAAGAAAGAAGGGCTTATTCAATCTTATGCAATTTGCTCTCCTGAGGAAGCAAAGAATAAGGAAAAGATGAATGAATTAATGGAAATAATTGAAAAGAATATAAAGAAAATTATTCCTGAAAAAAAAGTGAAATGGCATATATATTCAGCGGTAAAATATCTTGATGGAGTTGCAAAAACAATTGATTGCATAAAGCCAAGCGTTGTCACGCCAATAAAAAATTTGTATATAGCGGGCGATTATGTTAATTCAAAAGGAGTTGGAATAAACTGCGCCGCTGATTCATCAAACCTAATTTCTTCTATTCTTTTAGCATAACTTTTTCGTTCTTTATTTTTATTATCTCCGCCTTTTCCATAACTTTGAGGATTTCTCTTATTGCTTCCTCTTCGATGAATATTTCCTCTTCCATTTTTTCATCTTTTCTATATATTTCTCCAAGGTCTTCTATTATTTCATTAATGCTTAGCTTCTTACCTTTCAGTTTTCCGATTATTTCATCAACAAGAGAAAGAATAAATAATAATTTTCCATAACGCTGCTTTTCGTTGCATAATTTTCTAACCCTCCCCACTTCATATATAACATCAACCATATTTGCATAAACATCAACATCTTTGAAAACTTCTATTGTATATTCTTTTTTCAAACCAAGTTTTTTTGCCTCTTCCTCATCAACATCAAAATATCTCCTTATAAAGGGAGTTTCATTTATTTTTCCATACATTTTTCCTTCTCTATATTCTATTCCGTTATTTCCCAATATCAGATGCACATCTGCCAGAATATCTATTTCTTTAAGCAAATGAAGCATATATTTCTTAAAATTTTCTTCCCCTATTTTTTTAGCGATCTCATCTTTTTTTTCATCGAGATTCTTAGAAAGAACTGAAAATATTGGCATTTTTTCTTCGACACCCATAATTTCTTTTATCGCTCTTTCAATTTCTTCATAATTTTTTCTCTCAGGCACACTTTTCTCGAGAAAAATGCTATCAAAATATTTTGTATCCATTCCTTCCTTAAATATTTCTCTTGCAATTTCAATATTTTTTTCTGCATCGGAAATAACTTTTGCAACAAATCCTTCCTTATATTTCTCTTTTAAATCCTTTATATACCCCTCAACAAAATATTCCAGCTCAAAAAGAGTATTTAAATAGCTCCTTATATCGCACCCCACGCCCGCCTTCTTCAAATCATCAACAACTTCATCAGCTTCTTTTTCATTAAATGTTCCAATATATATTCGCATAAGTAAAAATAAAATGAGATATTTTAAATTATCTATAAAGCTCTATGCGGGGGGTGGGGATCGAACCCACGAAGGCCTTCGCCACAGGGTCCTAAGCCCTGCGCCTTTACCTCTTGGCTACCCCCGCAGAAGTTTTTTTGTTATTGGAAGAAAATTTATGTCCTTAATAATTTTTGCTTTATCAATGCTGAATGTCCTTATTATATATTTTTCCGCCTCCCATCCATTTTCTCTTATTTTCTGCAATGCCTGCATTTTGTGAAATTTATAGCTCTCATAGTTGCAATGCATTGAAATTGAGACATATTCAAAATTCCTTGCAGCAAAAAATATTGTTGAAGCATCGATAATTTTTTTAATTTCCTCATGCTCTGGAGCATGCTTTGGATTAAATATTAAATGGCAGAATGAGAGAATTTTTAGATTCATTTTTGAGAAATCTGGAATGGCAACTAATTTTAGCATATCATCAAAAAATTTCCTCTTCATTCTTCCAGCTGTATGGCGTGTTATACCAGCTTTTTCAGCAATTTCTTTCAGTGAAGCTTCTGGATTTTCTAAAAATTTAAAGAATATACCCACTTCTTTCTTGCCCAGGTTTGCTTTCTTTATTTTAAACAAATTTTCATCACTAATTTTATCATTTATGCCAAATAAATTGCTTAATAATGGAGCAAATGTAAAAAAGCGATATATTCTGCTTATTTCAAATGGGAATATAACTTCTTTTGGATATTCCCTATCAAGCAATCCAAGCCTTCCAAAAGTTTTTGCCCTTATGTCATTTATTTTTCCTATATCGGTATAATTTCTTGAAAAACTTATTGAAAATCCTTTGTCCTCTTCTCCCATAGAAAAAACTATTTCTTCATATGCTTCAATACTCTTTTCAGTTATCTCTATTCTTTTTTCAAGAGGTATTACCGGATTAAAATTTGTATGAATCAAAACAAGCATTTCAGCCCCAAGATTCTGAAGCATTGGAATAGATATAATTTTATAATATCCTTCCTCCTTTAATCTTTTCCTTATAGCAGATATTGTCGATTGTTTCAAAAAAATTTTTTCTGAAAGCATTTTATCATTATAATTTGGAAATTTCACAATTCCATAAAGAACCTTTTTTTCATTATTTGTCAAATTCATATATGAAAATGGTTAAAAAATTAAAATCTTTTCCATTCAGAAAATTTAAATAAATTGCATCCTCACTAAATTGATGAAAAGGGAAAATTTTGAAAAAGAAATATTTCGGGCATTAAAATTGAGAAAACAGGAGAAATAGCAAAAGGATTAAAAGATCTTCAGCAGATAGATTTTAAACACGAAAGCAAGCTCGCCAACAAGGTCATTCTGGAAATTCAAAAAATTAGAGATAAAGAAGACGAAGGGATTCTAATTTCAGAAGATGCAGAAGAGTTCCTTAACAGAGGAAATCTTTTGATACTGTTAAGAAAATATGATGAAGCAGAGAAAGAATATAGAGAAGCAATAAGGATAAATCCAAATGATGCAGAGGCATATGCCAATCTTGGGATTTTATACATTGAAGTTGGAAAAAAGAAAGATGCGACGAAATACTAAAATATTTATAATTTTGTAAATTTTAATGCTAAAAATTTAACATTTTTACAAAAATTTAAACTTTTTTTCTCAAACTGGAAAAATATTTATATATTAAATTTTATATCGCAATAAAATGAAATACTGGATAAAAGAAGAATTAAAGCAACCCCATGGAAAAATTTACCTAATAAAGGATAGATGCAAGGGTTGCGGTTTTTGCATAGAATTCTGTCCCAAAAAAGTGCTTGTTGAAAGTGAGGAGTTCAACTCCAAAGGTTACCATCCTCCAAAATTAGATGAAAGCAAGGATAAATGCATCGCATGTGGCTTCTGCTCTCTTGTTTGCCCTGAATTTGCAATTTATATGGAGGAGGAGAATGAAGGCCAAATTTTATAGTGGCAATATAGCATGTGCTGAAGGTGCAATTCACGCTGGATGCAGATTTTTTGCTGGCTATCCAATCACCCCTTCAACAGAAATAGCTGAGCATATGGCATTAAGGCTTCCAAAAGTTGGAGGAATTTTTATCCAGATGGAAGATGAAATTGCATCAATAGCAGCCATGCTTGGCGCCTCCTGGGGCGGGCTGAAGGTGATGACAGCAACAAGCGGGCCTGGCTTCAGCCTGATGCAGGAAAATATAGGGCTCGCTGCGATCACTGAAACGCCTTGCGTTATTGTTGATGTTCAGAGGGCTGGGCCGAGCACTGGAATGCCAACCTTGGTTGGACAGGGAGATGTGATGCAGGCAAGATGGGGGAGCCATGGAGATTATGAAGTAATTGCTCTCTCGCCATCCACGCCGGAGGAATGCTTTTATATGACAATAAGGGCTTTTAATCTTGCTGAAGAATATCGCTGTCCCGCCATTCTTTTAATGGATGAAAGCGTTGGGCATACAAGCGAAAAAATTATAATTGATGAGGAAAAGATTGAGATTTTTGAAAGAAAAAGGCCAACAAGCAAGCCTTATTTTCCTTTTGACGAAAATGCTCCAATGGCATGCTGTGGGGATGGCTATGCGATTCATGTGACTGGATTAACACATGATAAGCGTGGCTATCCTATGGCTACATCGCCAGAAATTCAGGACTGGCTTGTAAGGAAAATATGCGATAAAATAAGAAATAACGAAGCAAAGATAAGAAGCATAGAGGAGTTCATGATGGATGACGCAAAGCTTGCAATTGTTTCATTTGGCTCGCCCGCAAGGAGCTGCAAGGCAGCGATAAGAAAAGCAAGAAGCAAAGGATATAAAGTTGGGCTGATAAGGCTTAAAACAATATGGCCATTCCCAGAGGAATATTTTGAAAAAATATCTGGCTATATAGACAACTTCCTAGTTGTTGAAGTAAATTATGGGCAGATAAAGCTTGAGGTAGAGAGATGCGTGAAGAAGAAAGTTCATTTATTGGCAAAAATGGGCGGGGAAATACATAAACCAGATGAAATATATGAAAAAATAAAGGAGGTGTATAATGATTGAAGCAAGGGAACATCCTCTTGATAAATATCTTCGTGCCGATAGAATTCCCCATATATGGTGTCCTGGATGTGGCTTAGGAAGCATTTTGAATTGCTTCCTTCATGCGGTAGAAGAAAGTAAGATTGATTTAAACAATTTTGCAATTGTATCTGGAATTGGCTGTACTGGCAGGGTGGCTGGCTACCTTAATGTTGATTCCTACCATACAACTCATGGAAGGGCAATTCCTTTTGCAACTGGCTTGAAGCTTGCAAATCCAAAAATAAAGGTAGTTGTATTCAGTGGGGATGGCGACCTTTTTGCAATAGGGGGAAATCACCTCATACATGCTGCGAGAAGAAATGTTGATATTACTGTTATATGTGTAAATAATTATAACTATGGAATGACTGGCGGGCAACTCGGCCCAACCACTCCATTAGGAGCAAAGACAACAACAACCCCATATGGCAACTTTGAGCATCCCTTCAACCTTTGCAATGTGGCAGCAGCCAGCGGAGCTGTTTATGTTGCAAGATGGACTGCACTGCATGCGAGAAGGCTTAAAGAAAGTATGAAGGAAGCACTGCTTAAAAGGGGCTTTTCATTCATTGAAGTTATTGCTTCATGCCCAACAACATATGGAAGATATAATAAGATGCCAACTGGGCTTGATACAATGAAATATTATAAGGAAAACTCAATCATAATGCATGGAATAGACCCAAGTAAAACCGATATAGATGATAAAATTATTGTTGGAAAATTTGTTGATATAGAAGGAAAACCAACATTTGATGAAATGATAAGGGCGATAAAATGAGGAAGGAAATAAAGTTCGGGGGCTTTGGAGGGCAGGGCATTATTCTCATGGGAAATATAACAGCGAGAGCGGCGGCAATATATGATAATAAATACGCGACTTTCACTCCTTCATACGGGCCCGAGGCAAGAGGCGGGGCGGCAAGCTCAAATGTTGTAATAGATGATGAAGAAATTGATTATCCCTATGTTACAGAGCCAGATATAATTGTTGTGATGAGTCAGGAGGCATATGAAAGATATGCTCCTATGTTGAAAGAAAATGGATTGCTTATAATAGATGAAGATTTAGTAAAACTTAAGAATGGATGTGGTGCAATAAAGATGCCAGCAACAAGAGTTGCTGAGATGCTTGGAAAGAGAATTGTTGCAAACATAGTTATGCTCGGATTTTTTGTAGGTGTAACAAAAATTGTTTCCTATGAAGCAATAAAAAAAGCGGTGCTTGAAACCGTGCCGGAAAAATTCCGCGAGTTAAATGAAGAAGCTTTAAGAAAAGGGTATGAGCGAGGGGTAGAATGGCAAAAAGAATAGGGGTTTTTGTTTGCCATTGCGGGGTAAATATTGCTGGAACAGTAGATGTTGCGAGAGTTGTTAAAGAGATTTCCGTTTATCCAGGTGTTGTTTTTGCAACGGATTATCAATATATGTGTTCTGATCCAGGGCAGAGTTTAATAAAGAAGAAAATTGAGGAAGAAAATCTTGATGGAGTTATTGTTGCAGCATGCTCACCTTCAATGCATGAAGAAACCTTTAGAAATGTATGCAAGCAATATTTCAATGAATATAGATGCGAGATGGCAAATATAAGGGAGCATTGCTCATGGGTCCATGAAGGCATAGAAGCAACAGAAAAAGCAATAAAGATAATAAAGGCTTCAATTGAAAAATTAAAAGAAAATGAGGATTTAAAGCCAATTTTTGTTCCTGTTGAAAAGAAATGCCTCGTTATAGGAGGGGGAATTGCTGGCATACAGGCGGCGCTGGATATTGCGGATGCGGGCTATAATGTTATTTTGGTGGAGAAGGAAGCAAGCATCGGCGGAAGAATGGCTCAGTTGAGCGAGACTTTTCCAACCCTTGACTGCTCGCAGTGCATTTTAACCCCAAAAATGGTTGCAGTTTCAAGGCATCCAAAAATAAAATTGCTCACATATTCAGAAATTATTGATATAAGTGGATATGTAGGAAATTTTCATGTAAAAATACTGAAGAAGCCAAGATATGTTGATGAAGATAAATGCACTGTTTGCGGTGATTGCGAAAAAGTTTGTCCTGTTATTGTTCCAAATGAATTTGAAATGGGAAGAAAGCCAAGAAAGGCAATTTATATTCCATTCCCTCAGGCAGTTCCTTCAACATACACTCTTGATATAAAAAATTGTCTTGGGGTGAGTCCTCTTATATGTGGAAAATGCAAAGAAGCATGTGAAGCAAAGGCAATTGATTATGATATGAAGGAGCAAATAATTGAGGAAAATGTTGGAGCAATTATTGTTGCAACAGGATATGATTTATATGATAAAAGCAAGTTGGTTGAATATGGATATGGAGAAGACGATGATATAATTACAAGCATTGAATTTGAAAGAATGCTTTCTGCAAATGGTCCCACAAAAGGAGAGATAATAAAGCCAAGTAATGGAAAAGAAGTAAAAAAAATTGTTTTTATTCAATGTGCTGGTTCAAGAGATGAGCAGCATATGCCATATTGCAGTTCAATCTGTTGTATGTATACTGCAAAACATGCCCTGCTTTACAAGCATCATGTTCCGCAAGGCGAAGCGTATATATTCTACATAGACATAAGGGCGGGAGGGAAAGGATATGAGGAATTTGTTTCAAGAGTTATGAAAGAAGAGAGAGTAAATTATATAAGAGGAAAGGTTGCAAAAATTTATAGAGATGGAGATAAAATAGTTGTCTGCGGGGTTGATACATTAACAGGGAAAAAAGTAGAAGTTAGGGCAGATTTGGTTGTTCTTGCCCTTGCAATTCTTGGAAAAGATGAAATTGCGAAAAAATTGCGAATTGCGGTTGATGAAGGAGGATTTTTCAAGGAATCCCATCCAAAATTGAAGCCAGTTGAAGCATTATCGCGTGGCATATTTTTTGCAGGTTGCTGTCAAAGCCCAAAAGATATACCATCAGCAGTTGCTCAGGCGAGTGGTTCAGCGGCTAAAGCTCTTGGATTGATCTCAAAAGATAAGCTTGAGAAAGACCCGCTTATTGCTTTTGTTGATGAAAATTGTTCTGGTTGCGGGGTATGTATAAGTGTATGTCCTTATGGAGCACTGGTAAAAGAAGGAGGTAAAGCAAAATGCATAGAAGCTCTTTGCGAGGGATGTGGAACTTGCGCTGCTGCGTGTCCTAGCAATAATATAGAAATGAAAAATTATAGGGACAAGCAAATTGAAAAAATGATTGAGGTGATAATATGAGTTTTGAACCAAAAATAGTTGCCTTTCTTTGCAACTGGTGCAGTTATGCTGGGGCGGATCTAGCGGGAGTAAGCAGATTTAAATATCCGCCAAATGTTGTGCCAATAAAAGTGATGTGCTCTGGCAGGGTTGATGCAGAATTTATAATAGATGCATTTCGCAAGGGGGCGGATGGAGTGCTTATTGGAGGATGCCATCCCGGGGATTGCCACTATGTTGAGGGAAATTACAAGGCAAGGCGAAGGGTTGAGATGATGAAAAGATTGCTTAAGGAAATGGGGATAAATCCAAAAAGATTGCGAATTGAGTGGATTTCAGCAACTGAAGGAAAGAAGTTTGCAAGCGTTGTTGAGGAGTTTGTTGAAGAAATAAGAAAACTCGGGCCGGTGAAAAAATGAAGATAGCAATGTATTGGGGAGCAGGTTGTGGGGGATGCGATGTTTCATTGCTTAGTTTGCATGAAAAGATACTTGACTTGCTTAAAGAAGTAGAGATAGTTTTCTGGCCATGTGCAATGGATTTCAAATATGAAGATGTGGAGAAGATGCAGGATGGAAGTATAGATATATGCTTCTATAACGGGGCAATAAGAACAGAGGAAAATGAGAAAATTGCAAAATTGCTCAGGAAAAAATCGAAAAAAATGGTTGCATATGGCTCATGCGCAATTGAGGGGTGTGTTATAGGACTTGCAAATTTATATAGGAGAGAGGAAATATTAAAAGAGGTTTATTCAAAAGATGTGCCGGGCGAGGAGCTTCCAGAATTTCTTCCATATTTAAAAACTCTTGAAGATGTAGTAAAGGTAGATGCTTCCATACCTGGATGCCCTCCTCCATCTCCAATTCTTGAAGATGCTTTGAATTCGTTGCTCGCTGGGAAACAATTTGGAAAAAATGTTGCACTATGCGATGAATGCCCACGCAAGGACAGCAAGCCAGATAAAATTGAAATAAATAAGATTTATAGATGGCATGAGAAAAAGGATAGTGGAGAATGCTTCCTTGCTCAGGGAATAATATGTATGGGTCCAGCAACAAGAGCCGGATGCAAGGCAGAATGCATCACTGCTAATATGCCATGCACAGGATGTGTTGGGGCGCTTCCAAAAGTTAGAGAGAGTGGCACATCAATGATTTCTGCAATTGCTTCAATAATTGGAAATAAAAATGAAGAGGAGGTTATTAACAGCATAAGAGATTATATTGGAACATTTTATAAATATTCGACTGCTAAGCTTCTTCCAGAAGGGAGGTTGAAAGATGAAAGTTAGTATTGATCCAATAACAAGGCTTGAAGGACATGGAAAAATAGATATATTTTTGGATGAAAATGGAAATGTTAGCAGTGCAAGGGTTCAAACTCCAGAGTTAAGAGGATTTGAAAAATTCTGCGTTGGAAGAAAAGCAGAGGATATGCCAATAATAACAGCCCGCATCTGCGGCGTTTGCCCAGAGGCTCATCATATTGCTTCGGCAAAAGCTCTTGATATGGCTTTTGGGGCAGAGCCACCGAAGGCGGCGCATCTTATCAGGGAGATGCTTTATAATGCTTACATATTTTATGACCATTGCCTCCATCTCTATTATCTTGGAGGGATTGATGTTCTGCTTGGAGATGTTGAAAAGAAGGATAGAAATGTTATAGGGCTAATTAAAAAGTTTGGAATGGAAATCGGGGCTGAGATAATAAAGCATAGGAGATATGCAATGGAAACAATAAAAATGATTGGGGGTAGAGAAATTCATCCAGTTTGCGCCATTCCTGGAGGAGTGAGTAAAAGCATAAATGAGGAGGAGAGGAAAGAAATAGAGAGAAAGTTTTCGGAATGCATTTCATTTGCTCAGAAAAGCATTGATATTTTTAAGGAAGTTTTTAACAGCGATAGATGGAGTGAATTGCTCGGGTTGGATGAATTACATACATACTATATGGGAGTTGTTGATTCAAGCAATAGGGTCAATTATTATGATGGAGATATAAGAATTGTTTCTCCTTCTGGAAAAGAATTTGCAAAGTTTAAAGCGAAAGAATTAATTGAAAATATTGAAGAGCATATTGAAAAATGGAACTATGTAAAATATCCATATCTTAAAAAAGTTGGATGGCAAGGATTTTTTGATGGAGAAAGAAGTGGAATATATCGTGTTGGCCCTCTTGCACGCTTAAATTGCGCAGATGGAATGAACACTCCTTTAGCGGATAAGGAATTTAGAGAATTCAGAAAAAATGGAATTGTTCATAAAACATTTGCATACTATCACGCCCGCCTTATAGAAATGCTAAATGCAGCTGAAAGAGTTTATTATCTATGCAAGGAGAAAGAAATAACAAGCGATGATATAAGGAGTATGCCAACAAAAACTGGCGAAGGGATAGGAATAGTTGAAGCGGCAAGAGGAGTGCTAATTCATCACTATGATGTGGATGAAAAAGGGCTTATAAAGAAAGTAAATTTAATTGTTGCAACAACAAATAATAATGCAGCAATAAATATGAGTGTTGCAAATGCTGCAAAAAAGATTATAAAAAATGGAGAAGTAAATGATATTCTGCTAAATAAAATAGAATCTTCTTTCCGATGCTATGATCCTTGTATGGCTTGTGCAAGTCATGCTATTGGGAAAATGGAAATGGTTGCAAATATATACTGGAATGGAAAATTGTATAAGAGGATGATAAGAAATGAGTAAAATAATTGTAGGTGTTGGAAATCCCCTGCTTGGAAACGATGGAATTGGAATTATTATTGCTGATATGTTGCGTGATATGTTTAAAGATATATATTATGATATAAAAATTGAGAGTTCTATGGCGGGAGGAATAGAGATATGTGAGATGATAGCAGGATTTGATTTTGCTATAATAATAGATGCATACATGGGAGAAAATGAGGGAAATGTAAGGGAATTAAGCATAGATGAATATGAAGGAAGGGTGAGCCATGATGTAAATTTTGCTTCCGCTTATAATACTTTGAAAAATTATATCAAGATGCCTGAATTGAGAATAATAGGAATTGAGATAAGTGATGTTGATTTTGGAGAAATTTCAGAAGAAGTTAAAAAAGCAATTCCAGTTGTTTTAAACAAAATTGAGGAGATTATGAGGGAAAAAAATGCTTGCAGAGAAAGTTGAAGAGCTATCAGGAGAAAATATTTATGCATGCTACCAGTGCGGGAAATGCTCCGCTGGCTGCCCAATGGCTGAGCAAATGGACTTCCTTCCAAATCAAGTTATATTGCTTATATTGAGAGGAAATGAGGAGGTTATAGATTCAAAAACACCATGGATTTGTGCTCAGTGCTATCAGTGCGGCACGAGATGCCCGAAAAATGTTGATATAACAAAAATTATGGAAGCTTTGAGAGCTATAAAGCTAAGGAAAAATGTTGATTATATAAAAATGAGGTTTAAGAAAAACCTGCCTCAGATAGCTGTTGTGAGTGCAGCAAGAAAATATACGGGGTGAAAAATGAAAATAGCATATTATCCTGGGTGCACACTAAAAACAGATGCAAAAAAATTTGAGGAAAGCGCAATAAAAGTTTTCAAAATACTTGACATCGAGCTAATAGAATTGAAAAAATGGTATTGCTGTGGAACAGTTTATAGTTTAACAAAAGATAATTTGATGTATAGGTTAGCTGCAATAAGGAATTTAATAAAGGCAAAAGAAGAGGGTTACGATAGATTAACAACTCTTTGCTCAGTTTGCTACAATACCTTGAAACAGGCAAATGAAATGGCAAGAAATGATAAGGAAGCAATGAATAAAATAAATTCTTTCATGGATGAAGAAATTGATTATGATGGAAGTGTCGAAATTATTCATCCTCTTGAAATTTTAAAGGAGGATAAAATAAGAGAAAAAGTGAAAAAGCCATTGAATAAAAAATATGCATCATATTATGGCTGTCTGCTTCTCCGCCCAAAAAGCATTGCAATTGATGAATTTGAAAATCCGAGGATTATGGAAAGGATAATAGAAGCATGCGGTGGAAAAGCAATAAATTTTCCTTTAAAAAATGAGTGCTGTGGCTCATATATTGTTGCTAGTGATAAGCAAGCTGTCGCAGAGAGATGCTATCGTATAGTAAGCAATGCAAGGAGAAATGGGGCTGATGCAATAATAACAAGTTGCCCCCTATGCCATTTCAACTTAAATGAAATTCAGGAAGAAGTTAAAAGAAATTATACAAGCTTTTCTGGTTTGCCTGTGCTATATTTTAGCGAGATAATGCTTGAAGCATTGGAGGGATAAAATGGAAGAAGTTAGAATATATATTATGGGAAAGGAATATAAGGTGCCTGCTGGACTTACAATAATGAAGGCAATGGAATATGCGGGCTACCGCTATATAAGAGGGGCGGGATGCAGGGCGGGCTTCTGCGGGGCTTGCGCAACAATATATAGGAAAGAGGGGGACTATAAGCTATATGCTGACTTAGCATGCCAGAAAACAGTTGAGGAAGGAATGCATCTTGTTCAGCTTCCTTTTTCTCCAGCGAATAAGGCAACTTATGATATTGAAAGGGTTAAGGCAGATGATAAAACAATTCTATCTTTTTATCCAGAAATTGCAAGGTGTGTTTCATGCAATACATGCACAAAAGCATGCCCCCAAGAACTTGAAGTAATGGACTATATACAGGCATCTTTGAGAGGAGATATAAAAAAGACTGCGGAATTAAGCTTTGACTGCATTCAGTGCGGGCTATGCGCTATCCGCTGTCCAGCAGAGATAGTTCATTATCATGTTGCACAGCTTGCAAGGCGCTTATATGGAAAATATATTGCTAAAAAAGCAAAACATCTTGAAAAAAGGGTAAAGGAAATAGAGGAAGGAAAATATGAAAAGGAAATTAAGGAATTGATGAATAAAAGTTTGGAGGAATTGAGGAAAATGTATAATGAAAGAGATATTGAGCCAGGTGATTAAATGTATCCAAAGGAAATGGAAAAATCTATAGAAAAGGTTGAAAGGAATAGGGAAGAGAGATTGCACAGGTTGCCAGAAAGGCTAAAAGAAAAAGAAAAGGAGGAACTGCTTTTAAAGTGGCATCCAGATTATAAGCCAGAAGCAAAAAGAAAGATAAAGGTAGGAGTAAGCAAAAATGCAATTGTTCCAAATGAAGTTGCTGATTTAATAGAGGCATATCCTTTAGAAAATCCAGATGAAATAGATTTAAGCCAGATTGATTATCAGGCAGATATACTCATAATTGGCGGCGGAGGGGCTGGCACATGCGCCGCTCTGTTTGCATATTATAATGGCATAAAACCAGAGAATATAATCATTGCAACAAAGTTGCGCAATGGGGATGCAAATACAATGATGGCTCAGGGAGGAATACAGGCTGCTGATAAGGAAAATGATTCACCATTGCTACACTATCTGGATGTTATTGGAGGAGGACATTTCGCAAATAAGCCAGAACTTGTTGAAAGACTAGTTATGGATGCTCCCCGAATAATTAAATGGCATGAAGAACTTGGAGTAATGTATGACAAAAGTGAAGATGGAGAGATGATAACTGTTCATGGAGGAGGCACATGCAGGAGAAGAATGCACTCAGCAAAGGATTATACTGGAATGGAAATAATGAGGGTTTTGAGGGATGAAGTGAGAAATATAGGAATAAATGTTATTGAATTTTCTCCAGCAATTGAGCTTCTTATGGATGATGAAGGAAAAATTGGAGGAGCTGTAATTTATAATCTTGAAACAGAGCAATATTATGTTGTAAAAGCAAAGGCAACAATAATTGCAACTGGCGGTTTTGGAAGGCTGCATGTCCAAGGATTCCCAACAACAAATCACTATGGGGCAACATGCGATGGAGTTGTTATTGCATATCGTGCGGGAGTGATTTTAAGAGACATGGATTCCGTGCAATACCATCCGACAGGTGTTGCATATCCAGAGCAAATTGTTGGACTTCTTGTAACAGAAAAAGTCAGAAGTCTGGGGGCGCAACCATTGAATTGCGATGGAGAGCAATTTGTCCATCCACTTGAGCCAAGGGATGTGGAAGCATCTGCATTTATAAGAGAATGCTATGGAAGGAATAAGGGAGTTATTACTCCAACTGGAATGCGAGGAATATGGCTTGATTCACCCATGATAGATATTTTGCACGGAGAAGGAACCATTGAAAAAAGGCTTGGAGCTATGTTCAGGATGTTCAAGAGATTTGATATAGATATGAGAGAGGAGCCAATACTTGTATTTCCAACACTTCACTATCAGAATGGAGGGATAGAAATAAATTCAAATGCAGAAGTTTTGTCCCCAAATGGGGTTATGCATGGCTTGTTTGCTGCTGGCGAAGTCACTGGTGGAGTTCATGGAAAAAATCGTTTAATGGGAAATTCATTGCTTGATACACAGGTATTTGGAAGAATTGCTGGCATAAATGCTGCTAAATATGTAAGAAATTGCAGGATTGGAAGGTTGAATATGGAACATGTAAAAAGATATATTGATGAATTAAGAAAAGAAGGGATAGAAGAAAAAAGAAGAGCACCGATGATATTGCCAGATTATAGGGAAAAGAGGGTTTTATCAAGGGCAATAGATATATTATAATTTATTAAAGGTCTATTTATTGGTAATCAATAAACCTTCCTGCCCGCTATAACTTGATATATGCTTCTAAACAAAACAAGGAAGGGTATTATTTCGAGCCTTCCTATCCACATATTAAGAATAAGCATAAATTTTGCAATTCCTGCCATGCTTATTTTTGTTATACCAACGCTAAGTCCTACACCTCCCTGAGCAGAGCATACTTCAAAAAAAGAGTTTATAAAACTTTCGCCTGTTGAAGATGAAACTATTAATGTGCTACATATAATCAGAAAAATCCACAGAAATGAAATCACAGATGCCTCACCAAGTATTTCCATTGCCTCTTCCTTTAATAAAAAATATCTGCCGAATTTATAGGGAAATGCACTCCTCAATGGTAAAAAAGCTTTTTTTAACTTCCATCCAGCTCCTTTAAAAAGCAAAACTAACCTAATTAATTTTATTCCTCCCGCGGTTGAGCCGGCTGCGCCTCCCACAATCATGGCAAGGGAGAGGATAAATTTTGCATTTTCTTGCCATTCAGCTATGTTAGTAGTTGAGAAGCCTGTTGTTGTGATTGCTGAAATGAACTGAAACACAGCTTCAAAGAATGGAGCGCCTAATAATGAAAGAATTATTATCCCGATTAAAATAATTATAAGCATTGCCTGAAACTGAATATCTCTGATAAATTTCTTTATTTTTCTATAAAGCAATTCATAATGGGCGAGAAATGAAGTAGCACCGAGTATCATAAGGAGAATAATTACAAACTTTATTGGAGCAGAATATGTAGCCACGCTATCATCTCTAATTGAAAAACCACCTGTCGCAATCGCTGTCATACCATGATTTATAGCTTCCCATGCGGGCATACGAAGTAAAAAAAGTATGATTATCCCAACCACGGTATAAAAGAGATATATCAGCCATATTATTCTTGCAGTTGAAATTACACTTGGTCTTATTCTCTCCTCTCTCCCCTCGGATTTATATAGAGTAAATGCTCCGCTTCCAGGACGAAAAAGAACTACTATTGCAAGAACTATTATTCCAGCACTTCCAATCCACTGGCTGAAACTTCTCCAGAATTGAAGAATATGGGGCAATTTGCTGGGATTAGAATACATAGTTAAACCAGTTCCACTCCATCCCGCTGTCCCTTCAAAGAGAGCGGATAAGTAATCAAGTTTTAATCCGTCACTATCGGGAATTAAACAGAATGGAATAGCAGAAATCATTGACAGGATAATCCAGCATAGAGCGGCTGTTATCATCGCATGTCTTAACCTTGTTTCATAATCTGTTTTTCCAAATATTGAAAATATATAGCCAACACTCAAAAAAATAGATGACATCAATACAAACCATTTAATGTAATCAATTTCCTTAAAAATTATACCCACTATATTCACAAAAAAAGATACAATTCCTACAATAATCAATATTCTACCTGTATCTCTTAATATAATTTTTAGATTGCTATTCACTATTCTTTTGCTGATCATTATTCTTTAAGAAAGATTTTCATCACATCGTCTATCTTATCCTTCCTTGCAAGAAATGTTATAAGATCACCTGCCTCGAAAGAAGTATCTGGCGATGGTATGATAACTTCTTCCCCTCTCTCTATTGCAATCAATGTAACCATTTTTGGAAGGCGGGCGTCCTCCACCTTTTTCCCGACCATTTTCGAGTTTTCCTGAATTCCTATCTTAAATATTTCCATCTTATCCCCCAGATTTATATATTCTTTTACTAAAGGATGGCGAATTGCTCTATAAAGATGTTCGGCTGTTATCAGGCTCGGATTTTCGACAATATTTACTCCTTTTTCTATAAACATTGCCCTGTTTTCCTCCTCATTTACCACTGAAACAAGCAAGGGTATGCCAAGAGATTTTGCAAGAGAAATAACCAATAGATTTGTTGCATCATCTGCGGTTGTTAAAATTGCGTTCGCAGAATCTGCGCCCGCCTCAATGAGGGTTTCCTTCAATGTTGCATCCGCATTTATTACAATTACATCATATTTTTTTGATATTTCCTCGCATTTTTCCTTTTCCTTTTCTATGACAACAACATCATCCTTGTTCTGAAGGGCTAATTCTATGAGCTTTTCCCCTATTTTTCCAGCCCCAACGATTAGGAGATACATATTTCATCAACTTCTGATAATATTTATAATGTATTAAACTTTTTCTTTAATGGAGAGAAATGCTAACAATATTATTTCCCCTCACCATAACCCTACCCAATCTTTTTTCCATTTTTTCATTATCCTTCTCCCTTTCTTCCTTTGCATCCTCCAGTACAATGTTAAGGTAGGCATCATAACCGCTTAACCTCCCCATTAAAATTCTTCCATCTTTAAGGCGAATTGATACTTCTCTATTTATGCTTGTTTCAAGCAAATCCATGGGCAATACCATGAGTAAGAATAAATATCTCTTTTATATATCTTATGCAGTTCTTAGGTGCTTTTAGCTTAACCAAAATTTTCGATAAAAATATGCATTCCATAGATGCATTTGATGATAAATGCAAAGGGATGCAATTATTGAAAGAAAAATGTATCGTTATGAGAGATAAAACCAGTGGAATTCATATATTAGTAAGGAGAAGCAGAACCGCCATATGGAAATGGCTGCACAAATTTGGGGTGTATTTGAAAATAGCATCTCAGACAAAATGCCTCATTGTGTTGTCA
>JACIWB010000020.1 GCA_014361245.1 Thermoplasmatales archaeon
AGCGAAATTTATAACCCATGACTATAAATTCCGATAATTTTAAAACATTTTCCAAATTAATTTACAATGACCCCCGCCCTCTTCATAGACCGAGACGGCACAATAAACGCAAACGAGCCAGAATACCCACACAAACCAGAACATCTAAGAATTTATGAAGACGCAGTTGAGCTAATGAAAGAATACCAAAACAAGGGCTACTTAATCATAATCATAACAAACCAATCTGGCATAGGCAGGGGCTACTTCACTCTCGAACAAATGCAAGAATTCAATAACCTACTAATCAGCGAGCTGGCAAAAAGAGGAGTGAAAATAAACGCTCTCTACTTCTGCCCCCACACGCCCGCCGATAATTGCAATTGCAGAAAGCCCAAACTCGGCTTAATAGAGCAAGCAATGAAAGATTTCGAAATTGATTTAAAAAATTCTATAATTGTAGGAGATAGAGATGATATTGAAGGAGAAATGGCAAGGAAGTTGGGAATAAAGTTTATAAAGGTGGTGAGATGAAAATAGATTTTTTATTGATGGAATAGTAAAAAAGATTTAATTTAAAGCAAGCTGTTCTTAAATTATTAAAAAATTTTAAAAAAATTTAAATTTCATTGATAACTTTCTAAATGGATATGTCGCTTAAATCGGTTGCTTTGCTAATGTTCAATAAAAATGAAAATAAAGGAATTCTTAGAAATATTGAGCTTTTTAATGAGATAGTAAATGAAATCGTAGTGATTGATAGTTCTGACCCTGTGGAATTCGATGGATTAAAAGAAAATATTTCAAAAAGTGTAAAAATATACAGAGCTTTGCCATTAGGGCATCTAGAGCCTTTACTCGCTTTCGGAATAAAAAAAGTCAAAAGCGATTTTATTATAAAATTAGATGCGGATGATATTCCATCCAAAAACTTTATAGAAGAAGTAAAGAAGAAAGAGTTTCGTGAGGGATGCTATAGCCTTTTAACCAAAGAGCTTCCTAATGGTATAGAGCACTACAGGCCAGGTTGCATTTTTTCAAAAGATGCAATATCAGAGATTACTGGAATCATTCACTTTGGGATCAAATTCAAGACCCCGATGAAACCCTTCTCTAAAAAGAGCCATGTATCACATCCACCTAAAGAAGGGATAAACCCATCATATTTAGAGATCGAGAGTTATGAAAGACCTTTTCCTATTTTTATAGAAATGATAAAAGAAAGAAGAAAGACATTTGGAGAAATAATTAGAATTCTTTCTAATTTTCCTAAAATGGAGAAAAATTTGTTTTTTTTTGGTTGGGATTGGAGAGAGTATACTTGGAAAAACACTAAACATAGAAAGATGGAAAATCTTAATCTCATATTATAATGAAATGTTTAACTTCTTTCAAAATCTTCCAAAAGAAGAAAAAGAAAAAAGATTAAAGATAGCCCAAGAGATACATAAATGTGGAGGACCAATCCCATATTTGGGATTAGATAATGAAAAAAGAGTTGAATATCTCACTAAAACTTTTAAATGGGATCTTCCTGGAATAGAAGTATTTAGAAGATTGATAGAGTACAGATTTAATAACGGCAAACCCGCCTATAGTTTTCCTTATAATTTCTAAATCAATGGCAAAAAATTTAAATGAAATAAATTTTCTTCCATAGATGAAAATAATCCATTTCAACAAGAAAAAAGAAAATAATCCAGAATTATTAAATATTGTTGTTCCTACAAAATCTGTAGAAGGCAATCTTTTTAAAAATCTTATGAAAAGTATAGATGAAAACATAAAAGATTTAGAAATGGATGTTGTTGTTTCTGCTGTGGAATCAAGTGGTCCAGAATTTCGCTTTTCAAAATCAGTAAATGCTGGTGTAGAAAGCCAAGATGCAGATTATTATCTCAATGTTAATGATGATGTTATTATCTCTCAAGGTTCTTTAAAAAAAGCAATAGAAAATATGAAATCAGTTAAAAATTTAGGTTTGCATGGCGCTGTTTTAAGACGCCCAAGTGGATGGATGCAACACGCAGGCGTTGGATGCATTAAGCCAGATAAATTAAATAAAGATTTTATCAAGTGGGTATTTAATTTGTTACTCTTGCCAGCTCCATTTTATATGGTAAGAAGTTTTATTGAATATAAACAAAAAAATTATCTTCCTCTTTATCATTATTCAAGAATTGATAAACATCATAAAGGTGTAGTAACCGGTGCATTCCATCTTTTCGACAAAGATACTTATGAAAAAACAGGTGGATATGATGAAAATTATAAAATGGGTGGAGAAGATTTTGATTTCTGTTTAACTGTAATAAAAAATAAGAAAAAAATTAGGTTAGATGAAAAAGTTTGTGGAATTCATTTGGAGAAAGCCGCTGGTATAAGGTACGATAAAATTTATATAAAATCTACTAACGAATATTTCTATAACAAATGGTCCGCTGAAACAATCATTAACCTCATTGATGATAATGGTCTTCTTTTCCTATAATTTCAAATCTTCTTTTATATATCTCTTAAGAGCATCTTCCCAGTCTGGCATTTTTAAACCAATTTTTTCAATTTTTTTATTTTTTAATGCAGAAAACAATGGTCTTTTAGCTATTAATTTAAGTTGATCTGATTTTATAGGATTTACCTTTATATCCATCTCCATTATTTCAAAAATTTTTTTAGCAAATTCATACCAGGAGCAAAATCCATTATTAACCATATGATAAATTCCAAAAGATGGCTCAATATCTAAAAACTTTTTTAGTGTTACAGCAACATCTTTTGTATATGTTGGGCTCATGATTATATCATCTACCACATTTATTGGTTCCTTATTATTTGCTTTTTTAATCATATTATTAACAAAATTTCCGCCTTTTCCACTTGCGCCAGCTTTGCCATAAAGGCTTGCAACCCTGATAACATAATATTTTTTTGAATAATTACAAGTTATAATTTCTCCTCCATATTTACTTATCCCATATATGTTGATTGGATTTGGTATATCTTCTTCTGTATATGGCTCTTTTTTTCTTCCATCAAAAACAAAATCAGTGCTTATATAAACATTTATTGCATCTATTTCATTACAAATTTTTGCAACATTATATGCTCCAAATGTATTTACATTAAATGTTTTTTCAGGGTATACTTCACAATCATCTACTTTGTGGAATGCAGCTGTATTTATTACTGTGTCTGGTTTTATTTCTTTTAAAATCTTTAACCCTTCCAAATTTGTTACTTCAACTTCTTCGTGGGTTAATGGAATCGCATCTTCCCCAAATTCCTTTGCAATATCACTTCCCAGCTGACCTTTTGCACCAATTATTGCAACTTTCATATTTCCTCTAGAAAATTTTGCCAAGCTCTTTTAGTGTCGGCCATTTTTTATCTTTTTCTGAGAGTATTGGTTCCTCTATAGGCCATTCAATATTTACATCTGGATCATTCCATATTAATCCCCCTTCACTCTCTGGAGCAAAAATATTATCTACTTTGTACAAAACTTCTACTCTTTCAGTTAGAGATGCAAACCCATGTGCAAATCCTCTTGGTATATACACCATATATTTATTACTTTCAGAAAGAATAACACCTACATATTTTCCATAGGTTGGGGAATTGCTCCTTAAATCCACTGCCACATCATATATTGCTCCTTTTACACATCTTACCAATTTAGCTTGTGCATATGGGGTTTTTTGGAAGTGCAACCCTCTTATTACCCCTCCACAAGACATTGAATGATTATCTTGGACAAATTCTCCTTTTATGCCAGCTTTTTCAAAATGACTTTTAACATAACTTTCCATAAAAAATCCTCTATTATCATAGAAAACTTTTGGTTTTACAAGAATTACATCTGGTATTTCCATTCTTTTAAATTCAAATGGCATTTTCTCACTCCTAACAAATAATGGTTAATTCTTTTTAAATTTTTCTTACTAAAGAATTACGCCATTTATCTCTATATCTTTTAAAATTTTCTGAATCTCTATTAGATATTTGTACCACTCAACTGTTCTAGTTTTTATATCATCTTTTATTCTGCCTTCTTCTAAAGCATCTCTAATTTCAACCGATGCATATGCTGGATCATATTTAGGAGTAAAATTAAGCACTTTTTTTATTTTTGTGAAATCTACTCGATATGATCTCTTATCTGGATCTCCATATTTTTCATATTTTAATTCAAGATTTAGAGCGTTAGATATAATTTTTGCAAGAGTAAAAATTTGATAATTTTGTTCATTTGAACCAACATTAAATATTTGACCATTAACTTTATCCACCTCTGCTTCAAGAACCATTATGAAGGCATTTGCAGTATCTTTTACATAAACAAGTGGTCTCCATTGCTTTCCATCTCCCATTATTCTTAATTTTCCTTCTTTCCATAAATTTAAGGTCATTAAATTTACTACAAGATCGAATCTCATGCGAGGTGAAAGACCATATACTGTTGCTTGTCTAAGGGCTGTAACAGAAAAATTTTTGTCTGCTAAACCAAGGGTGTCTTCCTCTGCCAACCTGTTTGCTTTAGCATATGTTGTGAGAGGATTTACTCTGGAATTTTCATTTACAGTTTCTTCTTGAAATCCATAAACGCTACAAGATGATGCAAGTATATATCTATCAACGCCATATTTTTTGGCGAGATTCGCAACCCTAACTCTCCCTTTGTAATTTATCTCCATTGTTTTAGAGGGATCTAACTCACCAGCTGGATCATTAGAAAGAGCTGCTAAATCCATTACACAATCCACATCATTAAGGATATTAGGTTCAAACCATCTTATATCATCTTTTATTATCTCTAGTTCATTATTTCCTTCTAGATGGGAAAGAGTATTGCCAAAGAAAAATCGATCTAAACATTTTACCTTATATCCCTTTTCCAATAGCATTTCTACTAGCACACATCCTATATATCCTGCTCCCCCTGTTACTAAAACTTTCATAATAACACCTCGGAATTATCCCCTATTACAAACTTAAATCCTTGTGGTAAGCTATATTTTTTTCTTATTTTGACTCCCTTCCCTATAAGAGATTCCACTATCTTACCTGCTCTAATAAGTTTGCAGTCATCCATAATTACTGAATCTTCTAATTCTGTTTCTTCTATTTCACAATTATCCCCTATGCTAGTATAAGGCCCTACAAAAGAATTCTTGATTAAACAATTTTTTCCTATAACAACAGGACCTTTTATTATAGATTTTTCATCTATAATTGTATTTTCTCCAATTTCTACTCTCCCATTTATTCTATCACCAATTATATTTCCTCTTATTTCATCCAGCACAAGCCTATTTGCATGTAAAATATCTTCTGGTTTGCCAGTATCTTTCCACCATCCTTCCACAATTCCTGCTTTAATTTTATAATCATGATCCATAATCCACTGCAAGGCATCGGTTATTTCATATTGATTTCTCCATGAAAGCTTTATTTCACGAACTGCATCAAATATTACTTTACGGAAAAAATAGATTCCTATTACAGCCAGATTTGTAGGAGGATTTTTGGGTTTTTCAATAAACTTTACAATTTCTCCTTTTTTATTCAATTCCACAATACCAAACTCCTGTGGATTTGGAACTCTGGCAAGAAGGATGCTGGCTTCGTAACTACTTTCCTCAAATTCTTCAACATATTTCTTTATTCCTCCTTTCAATATATTGTCACCTAAATAGGTAACAAAAGGTTCATCGCCTATATATTCCTCTGCTATTTTTATTGCATGTGCAATTCCTTTTGGTTCATCTTGAATAATGAATTCTATTTTTGCATCAAAGTTTCTTCTATTAATAGCTTCTATAACCTGCTCCCTATTTGGTCCAATTATTATTCCAATGTCTCTTATTCCTGCTTCTATTAAATCTTCTATGGCATAAAACAATATTGGCTTATTTGCAACAGGAATAAGATGTTTTTGCTGTGAATATGTTAATGGCCTGAGCCTTGTTCCTAAACCCCCAGCAAGTATTAACCCTTTCATTTTAATAAGATATATTTTTGCTAATTTATAAATTTAATTGATTTAAATTTTTATTTGCATTCTAATTGCAAATATATTTAAATATTGATTTGCAATATAATTGCATATGGAAAGTCAAAATCCATGGTGGTATGGAGAAATTGATAAGAAATATGAAGAATGGAGGAGCTCTCCTGTTAAATGGATCCCTCCTATAGTAAAAGATTTTAAATTTAGACCATTTTCTTTAAACTTTTTAGTGGGCCCAAGACAAGTTGGAAAAACCACTGCGTTAAAAATTTTTATTCATCACTTTCTTTTACCAAAAGTTTCCCCAAAATCAATCTTTTATTTTTCTTGTGAGGAACTAACGAATTTTAAAGAATTGAAAGAGGTTATAGATAACTATCTTGCTTTCAAAGAAACAAATAAAGTTTCTTCTTCTTTTATAATTCTCGATGAAATAACTTTTGTGGAAGATTGGTATAGGACAATAAAACTGAAAATAGATGAAGGAGCTTTTAAGAAAGATGTAATAATAATCAGTGGTTCAGCCAGTTTAGAACTTTTAAAACAAAAAGAATATTTTCCTGGAAGAAGGGGTTATGGAAAAGACATAAATTTCTATCCAATGAGCTTTTCTGATTATCTCACTTCTCTAAAAAACATCAAAACAGAAAGAACAAATCTAGAAGATATAGAAAGAGCGATGAAGGGAAATAAAATTCAAATAAGCATCATAAAGCGTTTTTTTGCAAATTACTTACTAACGGGTGGTTTTCCCTTGCCAATTGTAGAGTTTTTCTCTACTGGAAAGATTTCTTTTGATACAAGAAAAATTTATATAGATTGGCTAAGAAATGATTTCAGAAAACTAAAAAGAAATGAAAACTATATGAAGGAAGTTCTAGCTTATATAATAAATGCAAGATGTAATCCAGTTAGCTGGCTAAGCGTTTCAAAAGAAACTTCTATTGCCTCACCTCATACAGCAAAAGCTTATTTAGAAGATTTGGAAAATTTATTTATTATCAAAGTTTTAAATCTAATTTCACCTGATTTAAAAGTGCTTTATAGGAAGAATAAAAAAATTCATTTTATTGATCCTTTCCTTTACACAACAATTTGTGAATTTGTGAGAATGAAGCTTTTTGAAGAAGCAATGCTTGAATCTGTTGTTGCAGCCCACATAGCAAGAAAATATGAAACATTTTATTGGAGAAATAAGAAAGAAGTTGATATTGTTGTTAGGTTGGGTGAAAAACAATTTGGCATAGAAGTTAAAACCGCCGCCCGCAGCTGGCTAAGCCCCAAGCATTTAACCAAGACTTTTCTATTAACTAAAGAAGATATTCCACTCTTCCTAAGCAGTATCGATGTTTAGAGCATAAAAATTTTTAACTTTTCTCTTTTTTCTTTCATGCTTTACATAATAATAGTTACTCCTATTTGCAACATGAACTGCATATATTGCGGGGGAAGCTTGCATAACATGCCAGATGAAATAAGTTATGGAAATGATGAAATTTTTGATTTCATAAGCAAGGATAGAGATGCAATTGTTGCTTTTTATGGTGGAGAGCCAACTCTTAAGACAGAAAAAATTAAGGAAATGATTGATATTCTTCCAGCAAAAAAATTTGTTTTGCAGACAAATGGCTTTTTTATTGAAAAGCTGGGCGATTATATCCATAAGCTCAATTCAATTTTGCTTTCAATAGATGGAAGAAAGGAAATAAACGATTTTTATCGCTTCGATGGAAGTTATGAAAAAGTTATGAAAGCATTGAATTTTTTAAAAGATAATTGCTATGAAGGAGAGATAATTGCAAGAATGGTTGCATCATATAAAACAGATATATACGAGGATGTAAATCATTTATTGAAATTTTTTCCATATGTTCACTGGCAACTCGATGTAATATGGAGCAATTTATGGAAGCTGAATGATTTCAAAAAATGGAGCATATCATATAAGAGAGGAATAAAGAAATTGCTCGATGAATGGATTGAAAATAAAAATGGAATCGTGCCTTTTCTTGGAATTGCGAGCAGGATTTTAAACCGCAAAGATGGACTGCCCTGCGGCGCAGGGAAGGATGCGGTAACAATTACTACCGATGGAAAAATACTTGCATGCCCTATTGCTCCTGAATTTGATTGGAATTTTTTGGGCAATTTTAAGGGTTTCAGGAAAATTGAAATAGGTGGGCCATGCAAAAATTGTAATTATTACAGAATTTGTGGAGGGAGATGCCTGTTTTTTAATAAAGAAAGATTATGGGGTGAAGATGGCTTCAATGAAGTATGCAAACTGACAAAATTTTTGATAGATGAAATTTATAAAAATATTGATAGGATAGGATATGTAAGATATCCTGAGTATAACAACACCACTGAAATAATTCCTTAAATTGAAAATATAATAAATCTTACTTCATCTTTTTGAGTATTGTTGTAAAAATCATATGCAATCGCCTCTACTTTATGCAAAAATAAAATTCTTTCATCAATTGAATAATTGTAAGGTGCCTCTTCATCAACTTTTTTGATCTCTCCATCTAAATAAAATTCAACTCTGGCTATGCCACTTTCATTATCAAAAGCAGTTGCCTCAACTGTTATCCTGCCAATTATAAGGGAGTAATTCATTCTAATAGGAATAATTTCCTTATCATTGAAGTATAGATAGCCAGATTTTGGCTTTTCTATATGGACGCTTGGCTTTATATAATCCTCTTTCAATTTTGCCATCTCAACCAGCGTTCCAACGATAAGGCGAGCAACTCTTGTTGCATAACTCAAATCAATTTTATCAATTGTGTCTTGCGGGCTATGATAATAAGGATTGAATTCATATTCAAAGAAAAATGTTGCATTGTATCCATATCTTATAAACGAATGGTGGTCACTATATGGCTGGCTTCTCTCCCTGTATATTTCAAGCCCAATAATATCCTCATATTTCCTACTTATATTTATTGATAAATTTGTTATCCACATCGATGAATTTGTTTCTTGAATAATTACCCTTTTCCTTCCATTCTCGCTTTTTGCATATCCTATCATATCAGCATTAAGCACTCCAACTATGCTCTCATTTCTCTCCCTTGCTAATCTTGCATATTCATGGCTTCCAAGCAAACCCTGCTCCTCACCAGAAAATGTAACAAATCTTATAGTATGCTCAAAATTATAATTCCTCAAAACCCTGGCAGCAACAAGCACCGCAGCAACACCAGAGGCATCATCGTCTGCGCCCGGCGAGTTTGGCACGCTATCATAGTGGGCACAAACTATGAAAATTTGCTCATCCCCTTTTATTTCTCCTTCTATGTTATAATCCTTATAGCTTGAGTATTCCCATTGAATTTTTCTTGCTGGAACATATTTCTGAAATTCTTGAAGGATATAATTTCCTGCATCATTGCACGCTTTTGAACCAGTTACTCTTGGTCCAAAATTCTGCAAGGCAAGGATATATTCCTCAACAATTTCTTCTGTTATTTCTTCTAAAATGCTATCTTGTGCTTCTGAATATATGACAAAGTTTGGAAATATCAAAATAAGAAGGACTGCAAATGCTAATATTCTTTTCATATTCATGAATAAATTTTTTGTATTTAATACTATCAATAAAAATTTAAACCCTGTTTATATTAACATCATGAAGAAAATCATTGCAATAATGATTGTGGGAATTTTTCTGGCAACAGCATTTGTATCTGGAATAAAAAGCAATGAGGGATATGATTTACTAATAATATACCCAGAGGAATTTTATACTCCTTTAATTCCTTTCATATCCCATAAAGAAAGCCATGGAATAAAGACAATAGCAGTTGGATTAAATGAAGTTTATAGCCATCCTTCAACAGAGAGGGGAAGAGATGATGCTGAAAAAGTGAAGTATTTCATTAAAAATGCTTATGATGAATGGAAAATAAAATATGTTCTGCTTGTAGGAGGAAGAAAAGCTGGGCTAAGGGAAGAGTGGCACATGCCAGTTAGATATGTTTATTTGGATGATAAAAGCAACTGGGAAAACAGATATTTGAGCGATTTATATTTTGCTGATATATATGATTCAAATGGTTCTTTTTCATCCTGGGATACAAATAACAATGGCTACTATGGGGAATGGACTGGAAGCAGTGCTGAAGATTATGGAATAGATTTAATTCCTGAAGTTTCCGTTGGAAGATGGGCAGCCCGAAATGCTTTTGAAGTTGAAATAATGGTATCAAAAACAATAGAGTATGAAACAAATACATTTGGAAAGGATTGGTTTAAAAAATTAATATGCGTTGCTGGAGATACATATCCAGAAATATACAATCCACAATGGAAGGGATATGAAGGTGAAGAGGGATGCGAGAGAGCAATTAGTTGGATGCCTGGATTTGAACCAGTAAGGCTATATGCCTCGCTTGGCACTTTTACTGGCCCAAGAGATGTTATAAATGCCATAAATAGCGGTGCTGGCTTCCTTTTCTTTGATGGGCATGGCTCCCCAATGAGCTGGGCAACGCACGCCCCAAACAGTGAGGAATGGATAGATGGGCTGAATACAAGAAATATGATTTTACTTAAAAATAAGGATATGTATCCTATCTGCGTAGTTGGAGGATGCCATAACAGCCAATTTAACATAACAATATTCAACTGGCTAAGGATATTTGAGGGAATTAATAAATGGATTGAATACATATGGAAAGGAGAGACTGGCTATGAATGCTGGAGCTGGTGGCTAACGCGCAAGATAAACGGTGGAGCTATAGCAACTCTTGGATACAGTGGTTTGGGATATACTAAGGAGGATAAAAATTTCACTGGAGAAGCAACTGAATGGCTCGATACCCATTTCTTCTGGGAATATGGAATAAATGGAACTACATATCTTGGAGAAATATGGAAAAATGTGATAAGCAACTTTTTGAAAGAATATCCAATTGACTGGAGCCAGCCAGCTGGAAGCTTCTCTTCAATTGACTGCAAAACAGTTCAGGAATGGATTTTGCTCGGTGATCCAAGCCTTAGGATAGGTGGATATGAATGATTTATAAGGATTTCATTAAATTAAAAACAAGGAGCGATGAAATAATTGACATAACTGCAGAAGTTCAAAAAATTGTTGAAAAAAGTGGAATAAAGGATGGAATTGCTTGCATTTTCTGTCCTGGCTCAACAGGTGCAATAACAACAATAGAATATGAAGATGGGCTAATTTACGATTTAAAAAATGCAATGGAAAGAATTGCACCAAAAAATGCATATTATAAGCATGAAGAGAGATGGCATGATGGAAATGGTCACAGCCATATAAGGGCAAGTATAATAGGAGCAAGTTTGTCATTGCCAGTGGAAAATGGAGAAGTTATGCTTGGAACATGGCAGCAAATTGTTTTCATTGAATGCGATGTAAGGAATAGAGAAAGAAAGATTATTGTTCATGTTTTTGGAGAATAACAAGAAAACCTTCCTCTATTTTTCTAATTTCTTTTATTCTCATTTTAATTATTTCATCAATTTCCTCTATCAGCGGCACACCTTCCTTTCCAATAAATATTGGGGAAAAAAATATTCGCATTTCATCTACTATACCTTTCTTTAAAAATTCTGTTATTACGCCTGCTCCTCCTTCAACAAGCAATTTCCTTATCCCCTTTTCATATAAAACTTCCATCAACTTAACTATATCAACCCTACCATCTCCGCATTTTATTACTTCCAAATTTCCTTCTTTAAATTCCTTGCGTGCTGTAACAACAATTGTCTTTCCTTCCTGGCGGAGCATGCTGGCTTGCGGGGGCATGCGGAAGTTGCTGTCGAGAACAATCCTTATTGGATGCTTTGGGTTTTTTACATATTTTTCCTTTACTGTAAGTTTCGGATCATCTGCCAATACTGTTCCTATGCCAACCAAAATTGCATCGCATTCATTCCTTAATTTATGAACTCTTTCTTCATCCTTTTCATTTGATATTTTCAAAGGTTTTTTTTGGGCAAGAGCAATCCTTCCATCAAGAGAGGATGCACAATTTATTATTACATAAGGCCTCATATCATCGCCTTTGCAAACTCAGATAATATTTTTTCTCTATCTTTTGCTTTAACAACACCGCTTGCAACAAGAATTCCATCAGCACCAAGCTCAATTGCCTTTTCAACATCACTTGCTTTTTTTATTCCCGCACCACATAAAATTTTGCATGGCTTTACAACTTCAACAGATTTTTTTATAACTTCTGGCTTTGCCTCACTTACAGATATATCCCCTCCTATAAGTTCAGGTGGCTCAACAGCAACATAATCTGGCTCCAAGCAAGCAACAGATTTTGCAACATTTAAATTGCTTGCACAAACAATGCTAACGAGTCCAATTTTTTTCCCTATTTCAACACATCTTGCAATCTCCTCAATTTTCATCCTGTGCTCTGAATGATTTAGAAGCGTGCCATCCGCACCCGCCCGCTTCACCGCCAGCGGGGAGATAAAGCCAGTATATGCCCCGCTTTCAATTGCATCAACATGCTGGGAGAGAACTTTTATTGAAGTATTTGATTTAATTAGAAATATATCTGTTGGCTGAACCGCTATTGCCATCTCCACGCCATATTCTTTTCCTATTTTCTCCATTATTTTTGCAATTTCAAGAGCTTTTCCCCATATTGCTTCTTCATATGCCTTTGTATTTACAACTATTATGCCCATAGTGTAAAAACTTTAATTCATTAAATCTTTTCTTATTTTTGAAAAATAAAATGAAAAGCTCAATGGATTTATGCCTATATTCAATCCAAAAATGAAATTCAGAAGATAAGAAGCGAGGAGAAAATTTATTGAAGAATTTGAGAGATAAATTTTTAGCATGAAATATTCAAAAATGCTTACCTGTCTCTCTATTTCTATTTCACATCTCCCGATTTCTCCATTGCTATCGTAAATTTTCCCAGGAGATTCATAAAGTATCAATTTTTTCCAGTAAGAAGAGGAAAGATTATCCAAATATATATGAGAAATATTATCCATCTCAAGTATAATAACTTCATCGCTCTCAATCTTTATTTTTGTCGGTATAAATGCTCCTTCAAGATAAATTCCATCTAAATAATCTACTTTTAAATTCTTAAATTCATTAAACTTTCCATCATAGATATATAAAATTCCAAAATCAAGCCCGCTTATCCAGAAAGGTATTTTTCCAAAGAAAATTGCCCTTCCATCATAAAGCCATCCCCAACTCCAGTCATATCCAAATGGATTGTCAGAAGATACGCCAAAATAAGAAAATGAAAAATCGTTTTTACCCCACCATTTAAAAATTCTCAAATAATTTTTAATTGTCTCATAAGAGAAATTTGCCATCGGCTTATTATAGCTCCAGTTTCCCCATACATGCTCGAAATATGCAATTCCTTCAAAATCTTTTATGCTTCCATAGAAATCTATCCATCCCCAAGCCCTGCATTTCGGAATAAAAAGATAAAAGCAGTAGCCAGAGCCAATCGGAAGCAACCCATCAGATACAATTTTTTTTGGAGAAATCGCTTCTAAATAAATTCTAACCGCTACCCCTTTATTTTCAAGATGAAATGTATAGTGGGGATAATTTCCGCTGAGTGATGAATTTTTATAGGTTATGTTTAGTCCTTCCCCAAATTTTATTTCCTCTATCCCATCCTCATAACTGCTGAGATTATAAACTATTTTATCATCATGATTAAATATTGTAAAGAAAAGATTTGCTGCTGGTGTTTCTTTTTCATATTCAATAGATGCTGTTATGCTGTAATTTTTATCTGCTTTTATAAATGCATCAACATTCCACCACTCTCGCACGCAATCATGAGGAAAATCATCATTTTCGTTTTTTGTTGATATATTCAGAGGGATAAACAGTATGCAAACGAGCAAGGTGATTAATTTTTTCATAAAAATAAAAAGAAAATCAATAAAATATTTTTTGGGGAAAATTTTTTAATTAATATGCATATACATTTAGCCCCGGTGGTGTAGCGGTTATCATGTGGGCCTGTCGAGCCCACGACCCGAGTTCAAATCTCGGCCGGGGCGCCTATTTCCATGTTTCAATTAATTTTCCATCCCTCAAAGAATAGAAGGAGGCGAGGGTAAATATTGAGGCAATGCATGCAAATACAAGCATTGATAGGACAAGAATTATGAACTGACTTATCATCCCATATTCCATCAAAAGTATCGGCATTCCTCCAGCAACAAGTGCAATTGTTGCTTCAACAAGTGATGGAGTTTTTTTGGCAAGGGCTGCTTTTATTGCCTGCAAACCACTCTTGCTTTTTACTTCATCCCTAACCCTTTCTGTAATATGGCATGCAAAATCTATTCCTGAACCAATTGCAATTGATGCAACCGTGACTGTTGATACATTTAGGGGAATATTGAAGGAGAAGAGCAATATTGGTTGCCAGAAGATAAGAAATACTATTGGTAATGCAGTAAATGAGGCATATCTGAAAGAGCGATATATAATAAGTAGAGTAAGATATACTGCAATCAACGAAATAAACATGAATTTGAATTGCTGATCCATTAACATTTCATTTATTTCAACTGTAATTGCAGATAACCCAGCCAAATTGCTTATTTTTCCATATTCCTTAACTTCTTCATTTATCTGCATTATTATCTGATTTACTGTTACAACAATTCTCTTTGTCTCTCCAACATCCATTACTGGCATTTCAACATACATCAATGACTTGCTATAATTTTTATTTAACATCATTACTTTATATTGCTCTGGCATTCTATCAACAACATTTTTAACTTCTTCTTTTGTATCTGGTAACTTATTATTGTTCAATCTTTTTATTACATCAACTACTGAATAAACAGTTACATTTACAACCCCTCCATTAATTATTTTTTCCATATCATATATTTTTTTCAGAAAATTGGGTTCAAGAAGTCCTTCTTCTTTACTTTCTATAAGAATTACACCACTCTGCCCGCTGTCAAATTTTTCTGAATATTCCATCATTACCTGCATACTCCCCATCTTCTGAGGCATCATTTCCCATACAGAATTTCTTGTCTGCACATTTGGTATAGAAACAATAGAAATAACTGAAATTAAGATAATAATCAAAAAGATATGCTTCCTGTATTTTGTCAAGTTCGCAAGCCTGCCAAACTCAACCTTCATTGCCTTCCTTGGCTTTAATAAAAGCAAAAGACACGGCACAAGGATAATTGTCGCAATGAAGCAATACGCAACACCAATAAAGAATGCCAGCCCCATGTTGGCGATCGGCGGCATGCTCGATGTGAGCAAGGATGCAAAGCCTATGATTGTTGTGATTGCTGAGAGAAATGTTGCCTTTCCTGTTGTTGAAATCATTTTTTTAATGCTTTCCTCATCGCTTTTTGTTTCTATAAGCTCGAGATAGTGATTTATCACATGCAAGGAATAAGAAATTCCATATGCTGCAAGAAGTGGAATTACCGCTATTACAGTTGGAGCAAATTCTATCGGCATCAATCCCATTGTTCCAAAAGTTAAGCCAATACAATATAGAACAGGTAGAATGGCTATAACTACTATTTTTAAATCTCTATGGAAGGAAAAAAGGACTATTGTTATGAATAAAAGAGAAAAAATCGATATTGGATATATTCTTTCCATTATCCAGTTTATTGTTTCAGTATATAGAGTAAGCATTCCAGTTGGATAAAATTTTGTTTTTGTTGTTGAGCTTGCTATTGGATAAACTTTTTCCTCAAGCAATGAATTAACATCTATTCCTTTCTGGGTTGTAACTATTATAACACCATTTTTATTATCTTCTGAGATTAGCATTCTTTTTATTTCATCTGGTATAAAATTTAATAAAAAATTTACAGATAACTGGCTTTCTGGTATTTCATCCTTGCCAAAAATAGGAATATATGCATTTGTTGATTTTAAAAGGGAGGAAATGCTTGAAGTATAAACAACTCCGTCCTCCATACCTTCCTTTGGATTTAATGCATTTTCAACTGCATAAATTTCTTTTAAGGAAGATATGCTTGTTATATTTGTTGAATTTATATATAGCATTAAAGAATCAATCGGCCATTCTTTTCTTATTTCTTCAAGCAACTTAACGCTTGGCTGGTCAGAAGGCATATATACTTCAATATCTGGAGTTATTGTTACTCTTAGCCCCTGTATTGAGATAATTATAGTGATTAATGTAAATAAAGCAACTGTAATTTTTGGTCTTTTAAATAGGTATTCAAACAGCATTCATACCATTATCCTATTTTTCTATTTAAAATCTTTTTTTAATTGCAATAAAGAGGGCAATAAGAATAAGAAAAATTTCAAATCCAGGTGTCTTTCCTTCGCTTTTTACCTCTATTATTTTTGTTGCTACCGTTTCTTCTCCATATTTATCTATAACTGTAAGCTTTACTGTATATTTTCCAGCTTTACTATATGCATGTGTTGGATTTGTTTTATTGCTTGTTGTCCCGTCTCCAAAATCCCAGTAGTAAGCAAGAATTCCGTCTTCATCGCTTGCCTCAGCCCTGAAAGAAATGCTTTCTTTAACA
This sequence comes from Thermoplasmatales archaeon, assembly GCA_014361245.1. Classification (NCBI taxonomy): domain Archaea; kingdom Methanobacteriati; phylum Thermoplasmatota; class Thermoplasmata; order Thermoplasmatales; species Thermoplasmatales archaeon. Next base: position 16,538 of record JACIWB010000020.1, read on the forward strand.
TTTGAAGTGTTCTGGCAGATTATGCTTGCTGAGCCCGGCTTGTTTGTGCGAAGATTGTAATTGAAATTTGTGAGGTTGATAACTAAGTTACTTGATATTTTAATTCCCTCATCATCTATGGTATCTCTGTTTATCATTTTTTCAATCATTCCCTTATCAGAGTTCCAGAGCAATGTTGTATTCTCAAAATTCATTATTGGAACAGGATAGCCCATTACATCTATTGTTATTTCTCCTATAAATGGAATATAATCAGAGAGAATTGTGGCTGTATTTCTTCCAGTATCTGTGCATTTAAATTTTAGTTCAACAGGAATACTTTCTTCTGAGTTTGTAGTAATATATCTTGCTGTGCAATTTGCCCACCATTCCTCGCCTTCATTTATTGGAAAATTCAAGAAATTTAAAGGAGGCATATAAGTTACTTCTGTTTCATTTGTTGCCCTTATTGTCTGATTTTTTAATCCAAAGGCATTTAAAACAACATCTGGCACACCTGGGGCATCTATAACAATATCTATCTTTAAATCAGTTAGCAAATCACTTTCCGCAACCGCAATTTCTTTTGTTGTAAGATATGTCTGCCCGCTTGCGCTAACATTCATATTTATGTTTGCATATAACCTATAAACCTTATCTTCATACGGTAATTTCGCGTTTATCAGCCCTCCTCCATTTATGTAGCTATTTACATCAAGCAAATAGCAAACAACCGGCGTATTGTTCAAAATTTTCAAAACAGTATCATTTACATTCACTTTTACAATTATAACTATTGTTATTTCTCCCTCTACATCCATATTTATTGATTCATCGCTCAATTTTATTGAATAGCTCATATCTCCCTTATAATCCCACGAATCACCTATGCTCCAAGATGGCGCATCAATTGCAGTCGCAAGTGGCATGGCAAGCACAATAGCTAAAGCAATCCATTTCATGCTTGTTTATTGTAATACCCTATAAATTTTTTTTGATTAAGATGCTGTGTTGCATAACCATTTCCTCTATTACCCAAATTTTACTATGATTATGCAAATTCCTATTTTTCCAAATAGGAATTCCTGTCATATCATAGTAAATCATTGCATTGTAGAAAATATACTTCAATTTTGCCTCGTGATACATATTTTCCTTCTTTGTGGCTCTCACAAATTCTCCAAATTTTCTCTTTACAACAGAATGAGGTATCTCGCTATACCATCTCTTACAATAATCATAGTTATCCTTCCATTTTTCATATCCCAATTCATGAAATTCCTTTGCATATTTCTTTCTTGGATTTTCACTTCTTGCTGTTGGAGGAGGTTTTCTAACCTTTATTACGGGCTTGATGTTGTATTCTTCAGATATTCTAAAACTTTCATTTGAATCATATGCAGCATCTGCATTTATCTGAATAACTTTCCCTCCTTTATTCTCAACATTTTCAATAGATTGCTCAGCCAATTCACCAAATTTTGCATTGTCGTGTGTTTTTTCATCCGTTATTTCCAGTGCAACAATCTGGATTAAGATATTTATACATGTTTTTAATTAAATTCATGGAAGCATTTGGAGATAAAAAGGGTATTTTGAAAAGCATAATCAAGCAGATTCATGAAGGAGCGGATATTGAAGAAGTTAGGGATAAATTAAAAGAAGTTATGAAGGATTTAAAAGCAAGTGAAATTGCTGAAGTTGAGCAGGAATTGATAAATGAAGGAATTCCAAGAGAAGAAATTCATAAATTATGTGACATTCATCTCTCCCTTTTTAAAGAGAGAATTGAAAAAGAAATTTCTCTGCCAGATTGGCATCCAGTAAAAATTTTGATGAAGGAGCATGAAAAAATTGAAGAAGCAATAAAAAATGGAGACATAGAACTATTAAAAAAATCTGAAAAGCACTATTTGAGAGAGGAAAACATCCTTTTCCCATATTTAGAAAAGCACGGCATTGTTGAGCCGCCCGCCATCATGTGGAGGGAGCATGATAAAATAAGGGAGATGGAAAAGGAGATATTTATGGGTAAGAAGGAAAAAATAAAGGAACTTGGGGAGGCGGTAAAAAGCCATTTTTACAAAGAGGATAAGATACTTTTTCCAACAGCTATTGATGTTTTAAGCAATGAAGAATGGAAGGAAATAAGGGAGCAATTTGATGAAATTGGATATTTTGCCTTTGAGCCAGAGAAAATGGCTATAGAAATTAAAAAGGAATTTAAGGAAGGGGTTATAAATTTTGAAACAGGTGAAATGAGGGCTAATGAAATTGAGGCAATGCTGAATACAATTCCATTTGATATTACTTTTGTTGATAAAGATGATACTGTAAAATATTTCAATCAATCCAAGGATAGAATTTTTGTTAGAACAAAAGCCATAATTGGAAGAAAAGTTCAGAATTGCCATCCAAGCAAAAGCGTGCATATTGTAAATAAAATAATTGATGAATTCAAGAAAGGAAAAAGAAATGAGGCAAGCTTCTGGATTGATGTGAATGGAAGGAAAATATTGATAAGATATTTTGCTGTTAGAAAAAATGGAGAATATGTTGGAACAATAGAAGTTACCCAGGATATAACAGATATAAAGAAAATAGAAGGAGAAAAAAGATTGCTTGACTGGGAATAAAATTATATAATACGCTTTTTTTCCTTTTTGATGGATTTTGGAGAAATAGAAAGGAAATGGCAGAAGAAATGGTATGAAGAAAAAATATATGAGGCGAAAAAGGAAAGAGGAAAAAAATTTTTTATACATTTTGCCTATCCTGGAATTTCTGGCTACCTGCATGTAGGGCATATGCGCGGTTTTACTTACGCAGATATAATAGCAAGATACAAAAGAATGCAGGGATATGATGTAATTTTTCCCGCAGGCTTCCATGCGACGGGCTTGCCAGCGGTAAGTCTTGCTAAAAAAGTTGCTCAGGGTGATGAAAAAACAATTGAATATTTGAGAAGAAATGGATGCCCTGAGAAAGTGATAAAAAAGTTAGCTGATGCAAGGGAAGTTGTTAAATATTTCAGCAATGTATATGTTGAAAATTATTGGAAAAAATTTGGCTTTTTAATTGATTATACCCGCCTCACGGATACAATATCTGATGGATACAAAAAATTTATTCAATGGCAGTTCAAAAAGCTTAGGGAAAAAAATCTTCTGGTGCAGAAGCCTCATTTCGCTCCTTTCTGCCCAAATTGCGGACCAGTTGCAGTGGATAAATCTGAAACAGATATATCTGAAGGAGGGGATGCTGAAATTCTTGAATTTGTTGTTATAAAATTTAAGTTTGATGAAAAAATTTTGCCAGCAGCAACCCTGCGCCCCGAAACAATTTTTGGAGTAACAAATATGTGGATTAATGGAAATGAGAAATATGTAATTGCAAAAGTGGGCAAGGAGGAATGGATTGTATCTGAAAAGGGATTTAAAAAATTATCTTTCCAGTTTGAAAATGTTAAAAAAATAGGAGAAATAGAGGGAAAAGAAATTGTTGGGAAAAAATGCATTGCTCCTTTCATAAATAGGGAAATTCCAGTTCTCCATGCAGATTTTGTTGATGTTAATATTGCAACAGGCATTGTAATGAGTGTTCCAGCCCATGCCCCCTATGATTATGTTGCATTATCTGATGCTGGCATGCCAGTAGAGCCAATTAGAATAATTGATTTGCAGGGTTATAAAATTCCTGCAAAAGATATTGTTGAAAAAATGGGAATAAAAAATCAAATGGAAAAAGAAAAACTTGATGAGGCAACTGAGATAATATATAAGGAAGAATTTCATAAAGGAATATTAAACGAAAATTGCGCTGATTATGCAGGAAGAAAAATAAATGACGCAAAGGAGGAAATAAAGGAGGAAATGATTTCAAGAGGAGATGCAGAAATAATGAGGGAATTTTCAAAAAGAGTTGTCTGCAGATGCGGAGAAGAAGTAGTGATTAAAAATATACCAGAGCAATGGTTCATAAAATATAGCGATTTTGGGCTAACTGAAAAAAGCAAGGAATGGATAAAAAATATGAATATTTATCCAGCTGAATATAAAGAGGAGCTTCCAAAAATTCTTGATTGGTTTGGAGATAGGGCTTGCGTCAGGCAGGGCTCATGGCTCGGCACGCCATTTCCTTTTGATGAAAAATGGATTATTGAACCAATTTCAGATTCAACAATATATCCCGCTTATTATATAATTTCGAAATATATAAATGAAGGAAAAATAAGTAAGGAAGAGATTAATGATGAATTTTTTGACTATGTTTTTCTTGGAATAGGTAAGGAGAAAAATGAAATATGGAAAAAAATAAGGGAGGATTTCATTTACTGGTATCCAGTAGATATAAATTTAGGAGGTAAAGAGCATAAAACAGTTCATTTTCCAGTTTTTATAATGAATCATGTTGCAATATTTCCCCAAGAATTTTATCCTCGTGGAATATTCGTAAATTGGTGGGTCACTGGAAAACAAGAAAAAATTTCTAAATCGAAAGGAGGAGCTGAGCCAATACCAGAAGCTGCAAAAATTTATGGAGTAGATGCAATGAGGTTATACTATGCAAATGCAAGTTCGCCTTTTGCAGATATAGAATGGGATGGAAGCAGTGTTGAGCAATATAAAAAAAGGCTCATAAAATTATATCAGCAGTTCAACGAGCTTGTTAATTTAAATGGAAGAGAAAAGGAGATTGATAGATGGCTTTACTCAGCTTTTAATAAAAAATTGAGGGAAGTGATGGAAGCAATGAATGAATTTGATTTAAGAAAAGCATCGATGATAACATTTTTTGATATTCCAAACATTTTCAGCTGGTATGCCAGAAGGCAGGGGGAGGCGAGCATAATTAAATTTTTAAAAAAATGGATTGCAATGATGGCTCCATTCACTCCCCATATTGCAGAGGAAATGTGGGAGAAAATTGGCGATGGCTTGGTTTCGCTTCAAAGCTTTCCAAAGCATGAGGAAATTGAGGAAAGAATAATAAAGGCGGAGGAAATTTTGATAAAGACAATTGAGGATATAGAGGAAATAAGAAAGGTTACTGGAATTAGGGGAGATAGAATATATATTTATGTTGCTTCTGAATGGAAATGGAAAATTGCTGAAATTGCAACAGAAATGGGAAAGAATATTGATATTAAAATATTATTTGAAGAAGCAAAGAAGATGAATGTTGATATGAAGGAAGCAAGTAGGTTTATACCCAAAATTGTTGAAGAAGTAAAAAGAGAGGAATTTTTTTACATAGATGAAAAAAAATATTTTGAGTATGCAAAAGATTTTATGGAAAAAGAATTGAATGCAAAAGTGGAAATATACAGCGAGGAGGAGGATAAGGAAAAAAAGAAAATTGCGATGCCTTATAGACCAGCTATTTATATATTGTGAGAAAAATAAAAAGAGAAAAAATGTGGAAAAGCTATTATCCATGCCCAAATATTAAAGTCAATTTTCATTTTTACTCCAGATATCCTTTTCAAATAGCAAAGCAAAGCTTCTCTTATTAATAGCATATTCAAAAAAGGTGATGTAGCGTAGTTACTGAAAAAATTTGGTAAAGTATTTTTATAGAATTTTCTTATAGGTAAATTAGTTGGGAGGGGAAAAAATGCAACACCCTAAGAAGAAAAAATTGTGTAAGCTTTCTCCTAATATCTTAGTAGAGGCTATACAAACATTTTTAGAAAAAGAATATGACGGGAAAAAATACGATGAAGCAGAAAGATGCCCCCACTGCAAATCAAAGAATTTTTATCTACACAGTTTTAGAAAAAAGACATTTTGTATTTTAATAAAAGAAAATGGATTTAAAGAAATAGATGTTAAAATAGGAGTATTTAGATGCAAAAACTGCAATAAATTCTTTGTTGCATTGAATACACCTTTCTATCAAGGATGTAAATATGGAAAGCCTATAGTTGACCTCTGTTTATGGATGACAGCTTCAATGCCATATAATAGA
>JACIWB010000021.1 GCA_014361245.1 Thermoplasmatales archaeon
TTCTCTTGTCAGGGATATTGCCCCTTTTGTCCTTGTTTTTTCGGGCGGCCGAGCGTAAGCGAGGCCGCCCCTATGGCTTGTTTCAAAAATTGGGGGGAGTATGGAAAAAAAATAAAACCGCACCCGTAAGGGTGTGGCTAATCATATGGGGTGGGTGGGCGGGTATAATGGTTTTTTCAATGTTTAGTAAATCATCAAGGGGGGCAGTTCATTCAGTTTAGAAGTATCCATGAAGGAGTGGTCAGGATATAGTGGTTCAAGATTTCTTATGTAACAGTCAATATCCACACATGTGTTACATAAGACAAAGATCATGCCACCCCTCATTTTGTTTCATCCTTGGGGAGTTCCTTACCAACGTAAAAACTTACAAGTTTGCCGTTTACTCTCCTATAGCCATACCAGTAGGGACCGTGTGGACATTTTTCACAGTTGGGTTTTCCACAATTCACCTTTTCGAGCTGGTAAGTGATTTTCCCTGCCGGTCTAATCTTTAGCACTTCCCGGCCCGCCTTCGATCCTGGGAACTGCTCCTTCTCCTTTTCTATTTGCTCCTGTAACACCTGGATCCTCTTTTCAATGTACTCTCTCATCTCTTCAAGTTTTTCTATGCTTTTCTGCCTGTCCACAATGTCCTTAAAGGTTTTAATAACCATCCCCTACTCACCTGGTGGGTTTTGGTGTTGCTGTTGGTCGTGGCCTAGATGCGAGGTTGGCGTCATCGTCTTCGCTTGCAATCCCAAGAAGGGCCAAGATCTGGTATCTTCGGGCGTAGGTGATCGCTGATCCAACTGATTGTGGTGAACCTTTCCCTTTCCCTTCTACTTTCATGTATAATGGGCTTGTCTTCAATGATTCGCCGCTTTCATGTATGAGGTGTGTCCGCACGCATACAACGCCCTCGGGTGTGGATCCAACATCCTGGTAAAGTACAAGCCCATTTTTTGCTAAGAGTGGCCGTATAAGGTTCAGGATGTCTGGTAGTGGGGCGTATTTGCTTCGGTAGTAGGGGTTTATTTCCGTGTTTTTGGGGTTTTTTATTTCTTTTTGCACTTCAAGAAGCGCCTTCACAAGGTTTCTATTTTCCATTTTTTCCATGAGGGGTCACCTCCGCCAGGGGCAAATGCCCATGTTCCCTACAATATCTTATGTAACATATCATATATATACTTTGTTACATAAGACACCTTATAAAAGAAAAAGACTCTCCCTCCTGGAAAAAATATGGGGAGAGGGGGGGGCTTTTGCATCGCTTCGCGGAGGTGACGCAAAAAAAGCGGATCCCCTCCCCCCAGGAATAATATTTGTCTTCACCCTATAAAATTTTTCTCGCACACAAAGAAACCCCCCCTAAAAATAGGGATGAAAAAAATAAGGGGAAAAAAAGAGAGGGGAGGGGGGCCCGGGGGGAGGGGAGAGAAGAAAAGGGGGAAATCATAAGGATCGGCGAATAGCCTCCAACATTACGTCATCGTCGATTGTTGATGATGGTCTCACAAGCCATTTTACGCCGCGGCCGCGGCCGCGGCCTACGACTTCGATTTCTACAAGGCCGTAAAGTTCCAGTTCACGTAGTAGTTGTGATAGTCTTCTTTGTGTGAGGCTGTTGATTCCGTATTGTTTTGCAAGTTTGTTGTATGTCTTGTAAACTCTTCTTGGGGTTTTTTCTTTTGATATTAGGGTGGCGTATAGTAATAGTTTTTGGTTTTCTCTTAATTCGGCTATGCTATTTCTTATGAATTCGATTTCGACTTCGTCTTGTGCGGCTCTTACATGCTCTTCTGTTATCTTTTTTTGTTTGTTTCTTATTGCTATGTCAGCTGCGAATGTTAGGAGTTCGAGGGCGTATCTTGCGTCTCCGTTGCGTTGAGCCGCCATGGCGGCGCATAATGGTATGACGCTATCTTCTAGTACGTTATCATAGAATGCTCTTTCTGCCCTGTATTCTAATATTTCGGTTAGTTGGTTTGCGTTGTATGGTGGGAAGTTTATCCTACGAGGTTGGAATGATGATAGTACCCTGGGGTCTGTGATCATGCTCATCACTGTCAGTTTGTTTGATATTGTTATGGTGCAAATGTCGGGTTCTCTTGAGAGGTGGTATAGTAGTCTGTCGCTGTCTTTTGCGAGCATTTTGTCGACTTCATCGAGTACGATTATTGCTTTTTTGCCTTGTATTTTTTCTCGTATTTTGTTGATTAAGTTTAGGAATCCGGGGTCGCGTCTCTCTGCAATGCTTGCAGCTACTTGGTATGCTGTGCCGTCTGCTTTCACATATTTTATTGGGGCGTCGGTGTGTTTTTGGAGTTCATTTAGGATGTATTTTATTGTGACGGTTTTACCTGATCCTGGAGGTCCTGTTATCAGGATGTTGGGGGGTGTGGCCCCATCGAGGATATAGCCAAGATATTGGCTTATAATTTCTACTTCTTTTTTTCTGTCTTGTAGGGTGTCTGGGACGAATAATGGGCTGAGTATGTCCCTGTTTTTAAAGATTCGGGGCCTTTTTTCAAACAATGTTGCCACCTCTGTGTGGTCTTGTTTTTTTATTATTTTTTCATGTTCTTATATGTGTTTCGATTTGAATTGTTGTATGGAATATCACACACGCATTTCGACTTGTAACGAGAATCAACCCCTAAAAGAATTCGAAATAAGACTTCGACTTGTAAAAACATTTGCAAAATTTCGATTTGAATAACTTCTAAAACAAGACAAAAAACAAACAAAATTACAAGGAAAAAACCAAAACAAAAAGACCAAAGCTCATTTTACATCAAAAGAATGTAAATAAATATCATTTTTTTGGTTTAAAGCTTGTAGAAGATATCTTATGTAATATATATATACATATATATACATATATTGTTACATAAGATAGATAATATACAGGCCTGCGAAATCCCTATTCAAATCGAAACCTGTAATCCAAACCCACACATTTTATGAAAAATTACTCAGATAAGTATTAATATGGGTGGGGGTACATTCCCGTTACAAATCGAAATCCGTGTGTATGTTACCAGGAGCATATAATTTGCAGGGCCACATGGTTCCATGTTACAAGTCGAAATCCGTGTGTACATTCCACATAATAAGTATTAACTTTGTGTCCTTTATGTTACAATCGAAATTTAGTGTGTCCCTGGACTCAATTTGTACATTCTCATTACAAGTCAAAATCCACTCCCAAATCATGCGTTTAACCGTAAAGGGATATAGTTTACTTTGAGAACACCATGAAATTTTTGGTAGCGGATATGTAATAATGTTTATATGGGAGATTTCGGGATATTAAACATGAAAGTATTAGAAATTAAAGAAATTGAACGGATCGGGGGAATATAACACTCTCTAAACCCTTAGCAACGCTATGTGATAAAATGATATGTATTATATGTAAAAAAAATTTACCTAAAAATGAGTTTTCAGATGAACACGTTTTTCCAGAGTCTATTGGAGGAAGTTTTGTCTTAAAAGAAGCAGTATGTAAAAAATGCAACCATCTATTAGGTACTAAAATAGATGCACCCCTTGCAAAGAATTTTTTCATCGAATTGAAAAGGTATCAACATAAAATTTCAGGTAAAAAGGGTTCAGTTCCAAATCCTTTTGGGGAAGGGACAATTGCAGGCACTAACCGAAAAGTCATTTGGAAGCCTGGAGATATTCCTGTTTCTCTCCCCTCTATACAGATCAAAAGGAGAAAAAACGGATCCATTGAACTAAATGTTTCCGTAGACGCAAGAAAGGGCGAAGAAGGGGTTTCTAAAATAGCTATAAAAAAGTTAGAGCGCATGAGTGTAGAAAATCCTGAAGAAGAGCTCAAAAGTAGTTCTACTATAGAATATAAAGAAGAGCTTCAACCAACAGTTCATTACAACTACAAAATAAATCTTCTTGAACCTGTACTAGCCTTTGTGAAGATAGCTTATGAAATGGCTTATTATTGGTTAGGTAAACGATATTTAGAGGATGAAACAGGAGAAAAATTAAGAAGATTTCTACTTGATATGATTCATGGCAAATTATCAATCCAAGGTTTATCTAAACATGATATAGAAATGAGCACACTATTTCAATGGCCTTATTCTAATATTCGTGGTTGGGAGAACTCTCATTGTGTCAGAATTTTTAAAAATGGCAACACCATAGCATGTGACATCAAAATATATGAAGAATACCCACCTACAAAAGAAACATTAGATCAGACTAAACCCGAGTCATTTCAACCAACTATATCATACAAAAAAATTAAAGGAAATATTATAAATAGTATTATCAGAGACATCAGAGACTCACCAAAGCCTATATCAGACAAGAAATTAAAGGAAATAAAGGAAATGGTAGAAAGGGTATTAGAGACAAAAGAAATGGTATCGACCATGAGAATAGCGAAAATGATATCTCCTCCTTTTCGGAAAAGAATAATAGTTAGTCAAAATCCAGAATTGTACCCTGGATGGGAAGACAAGTACCTAATATTAGATTATATTAAAAAAAGACACAAAGAAATATGACATTTAGTTTACATTGGTTGAATAAGATCAAAAAAACCATTCTTACACCACCTTGGGCTTCTTAAAGAAGAAAATTAAAAAAATACAAAAAGTATGAATCATATAAAATTTTTTTAGATTTACTGATGATTTATACGCGTTGCCAATTCTTTTTGTCACTTATTATTTCCATGAATCTCTTTGCGAGGATTCTACATTCGAATATTCTTATCTTTGGAAAAATCCATTTTCTGGACGATCCGTTTTAGTCTACTTTTTGGAAGAATAAATTCTCTTTCTTTTTTCCATAATCTGTGTTTTATCACAACAAAGCCCCTTCAATGATCTTCCTCTCTTTTTCAGTGAGTCCATAAAGCCCATATACGAGCTCGTCTATCTGCGTGTCAACATCCTGGATCTTCTCTTCCAACTCAACTAAATTTGGTCTGGAACCATGGAACCTTTTTTCATGTTCTTTGTCTGCGAAATCCACTTTCAAATCGAAACCTGTCATCCAAACTCACAAATTTTATGGAAAATCACCCAGGTGAGTATTAACATGTGGGTGTATTCCCAGTTTACAATTCGCAATTTGGTGTGTGGGTCCATCTTTCATGGATGAGATATTCCCAGTTTACAAATCGAAATCCGTGTGTATATTTCGACTAGTAAATATTGACATAGGAAGGAGTGTCAATCCACTACGTATTAATTTTGATAGGGTACATTTTCATTTACAGACGAAATCCACACACTCACACATCCCATTTATGAAAAACTTACTCTGCATGGTTTTTTCCTTGGCTGTTCAAAAGTTACATGCCAATGTCTTATGTAACATAGACATTTATAGGTGTTACATAAGATGCTTGTGGGCTTAGGTCATCTGCGGTATTTTGGCTGGTTAAACAATGTCAGGTTTTGCCAAATTTTTAAATTTATGGGAGTGAAAATATTGGTATAGGGGGGTGAGAGTATAGGGTGGAAGGCAAAGGCCTTGGGAATACTCATACTTGCTGTTATAGTAGGCGTGCTGGTATGGCCAAAAGGGCCAGAATACGGGGAATATGACAATGGCATCTTCGAATTCAAGTACCCCAAAGACATGAAGGTAATATCAGCAAAAGATGATCTATTTGTCGCCCATAGAGAATATGGCTCTAAAGAACACATTGGTGTAGAGAGGCACGAAAATACTACTATAGAGCGCTGGTGTGAAGGGATGCTCTTTGAGCCTGGTACTGATTATAAAGACTATATCATATGGGAAGGTAATATCCAGGGAAGACCAGCGATAATGTTAGAGGATTATGATCCTCTCATCGACATATTAGACTACTATTTACTCATTCAAGAATCCAATGATGTATGGCTTTTCCACGTCGATGGCAGAGGTGACATGGAAACGACCGTCATAACACTCTCTGGTAAGAGTGTGAAAGTTCCTAAGGAGATGGGCATCATGCTCCAAACATTAAAGTTCCACAAACCAGCAAAATAATTAGCCCATACCATTCTAATGGCCACCATTTTGGTTGTGGCCGTTGGAGTGTCCTTCCTTGCCGGCTACAGCCTCCATCAGCCTCCTACCAAAGGGCCCATATCATTTCTTTCAAAGAATAATACTAGCGTTGAGAATCAGAGCACCAAAGGTGTGAATGGTAGTGGCCCGGTTAATGGCTCATCTGGGAGTTCATCGAAGAGTTCCAGCCATGACAGTAGTGGTGGCAGGGATAGTGAGAGCGTCTATGACCTGATAAAAAGTGGAAAACCTCCTAAGGTGAATGACCCCCATTATCCCAATGGCTTACCACCCGGCGGCCACTATGAATATTTTGACGATCGTTGGTTCTATGTATGGGAGGATAGGGACGCTCCTGCTTGTTATCCAGTGACATAATCGTTAAAGACCACTATCTTAAGCCCCCTTTTTCCTTTCTTTTTGTTTTGGGCTATAATCAAGCCCTTCTGAGAGTTTACCCATCGAGGTCTCCATATTTTCACTTTTGTGGTTCATTGTAGGCTTGTAACCGATTTAGGGGGCTCTTCCATGGTAGTTTTGGTCGAGTATTGTGAAGTATTTCAATCCCATTTTGGCCTGATTTTAACCCTTTCTGATAAAATATGCACTATCACAATCGCCCTTTTTTCCCTCCAAAATCTCCTCTCCTTTCTTTTTTTATAATTAAATCAAACAATTTAACATGTTTAGCGCTTATAAATATAAATTATAGGAGCAGTATAACTTTTATGTGGGATATCATGAAGCTTCCAAGGATAGAAGAAAGGACCCTCTATTCTCCAATAATAGATTGTTTACATGAACTTGGATTTGAGGCAGTGGGTGAAACTAAAGTTGGCAAAAAACATCCTGACATTCTTTTCACTTATGATGAAACTTCCTTTGTAATTGAAGTTAAAATAGGAAAGCCAGAAATTGGATTAAATGCTGTTGCCCAAGCTCATGATTATGCTAAAAAATTGGGAACACAAAATAATATAATCATTCTCATTTACCCCGAGAATTATAGAAATCAAGTAATTCTTGATGAGAGTATCGTAAGGAGAATTGCACTAGAAGAAGAAATTCATACTTTGGTTTTAACAGAATATTGGACTGAGAGCCTTGTTACAGAACCAATCAGGCTATTTGAATCTCTAAAAGACAAGATTATTAATAAGAAAAGAAAAGTTGATTTCAATACAGTAGTCAATTTAATAAAAACCTATGTTAAAGACCTCGGCGACATAATTTATCAAATAGAAACAGACCAATTAGTTCCGGAGGTTGTAGACAAGTTAGATCTATTTTCTTCAATAGGTGAAATAAAAGACAAAAGAAAAGCAGAAAAACAAGTTAAAGTTTTGGCCTCCTACCTTTTGTTTAATCAACTTCTATTTTACCACATTTTTAAAAGAAAGGCACAAAATAAATTATTGCCAGAATTGGAGAAAATAAAGAACGTCCAAGAACTGCAAAGTTACTTTGATCACATTACAAGCATAAATTACAAATCTATTTACAATGTTAATATTTTAGGTCACATTCCCAACGAAAAACCCGTTATTGACACTCTAAATGAATTAATAGAAGCAATAAAATTGTTAAGAGCAGAACATATAACTCATGATTTAGCAGGCAGATTCTTCCATGATTTAATCCCCCAAGAAGTTAGAAAAATCCTAGCAGCCTTTTATACACATCCCATTGCAGCAGAAATATTAGCTGGCCTAACTATGAATTCTTGGGATGAAAAAGTTATAGATCCAGCCTGTGGATCAGGCACATTACTAGTTTCAGCCTATAAAAGAAAACAAAAGTTATATCAACAGCTATACGGTTACAAAGATCACGACAAAATACATAGAAGATTCCTCGAAGAAGATCTTACAGGGATCGACATAATGCCATTTGCTGCCCACATCACTACAATAAATTTAGCAGCCCAAAACATAAAACAGGAAACTAACGTTGTCAGAGTTGTGACCCAAGATTCCCTAGAATTGGCTGAAAAATTAAGAAGGGGAGAATTTAAGGACAGAGGTATAAGATTCTCTCCTTATACAGTAACTGTACAGCAAACTCTTTTCGGAGCTTCCAACCAAAAAGAAAGCAAGGGGACAGTATCCCCAGAAGGAAAAGGAGAGAAATTTCATCTGAAGCCTGTTGATGTCGTAATAATGAACCCCCCCTTCAGTGATAGGGAGAAAATGCCAAGATATATGCTGGAAAAATTGAAAAATAACGACACCCTTGGAGGGATCTGTGGACACAAGGTTAATCTTTGGGGTTACTTCATAGCCCTCGCAGACTACCTACTCAAACCTGGTGGGCGCATAGGCGCTGTTATACCAATAAACATATTCAGAGGAGAGGCCACAGAAAAAATAAGGAAATATCTGATCGAAAATTACAAAATCGAATACATTATCAAACCAGAAAAAAATATTGCCTTCTCAGAGGATGCGGATTTCAGGGACATATTATTAGTTGCAAGAAAAGAAAAGCCATCCAGGGAGGATAAGGTTCGATTTGTTATATTAAATGAAGACATCCATAGCCTAAGTTTACAAGACGCTGCAAAGATCGTCAAACATATAAAAGGATCTCTGGTTTCTGAAAATAGGTTGGATATTGTCGACTATGAGTATGCGTTGATTAGGGAGAACATCAACAACCTAATGCCCTTATTTGGCCCTACAAGCACCCGAACGGGCCAAATTCTAAGCAACTTCCTTTCAATTATCAAAAAACATGCAGGACACCTGCTAAGAAACCTAAAAAAGTCAGAAATTCGAGAAGGCTTCAAACCTCCTTTTGCCGGCCTCTCTGAGATGGCATTCATAAACAACCCGTCCTTTGGCGAGAATAGGATTAAACGCGCATTCTTAATATTAGAAGAAGACAATAGAGAGTCTGTGAGATTTTATATAAAAAAATGGCCAAATAGAATATTCAAAATTGGAAAATCAAAGTTAAAACCGGCCCTAAGAACCCTAACAGACATCAAAACATTTAACATACCAGACAATGCAGACTACATAATCACAGACAAATTCAAAGACTATAAAACTGTCCTAAAACTCTCCAAATTCAAAGATAAAGAAAACTTCACCTATGACATCGTCAGAGAGAGAATAAAAGGCAAATGGACATATATGGTCACTGCCCGAAGATTCAGGCCAAATTCTAAAAATACTTATTTTTTCGCATTTTCTTCAAATAAAAGGATCATAGCACCTGACACATTCAAGTGTATCCTATTAGAGAAAGAGTCCGCCAAAATTAACACCCTATACCTGAATTCAATCATGGGAATAACCAGTTTAGTTTTATTAAGAGAACAAACCACAGAAGGATACATAGATATAAGAGAAAAAGATTTGGTTCTTTTTGACATAATCGACGTGAATCTTTTAGATAGAGAACAAAAGGCCGAGTTACTCAGATTATATGATGAATTGAAAGGATGCGAATTCCCCTCATTATTAGACCAGTTCAAGGATAGATTTTGGGGAAGAACCAAATTAGATAAGAGATTATTAGAAATTCTTGGGGTGCCTGAGGATGTAATCGAAGAATGGCTTCCAAAAGTCTATGATGCGATAGTGGGTGAATTATCCCATGACTGATCACGATTATGGGAATTAGTTATTATGCATTTTCAGACGAATCATATGGGCCAAAATATGATGGTTTGGGCATGATAAGCCTTCCATCTAATCAATTAAATCCTGTTGAAAAAAAAATCAAGGACATATGTGATATATCTAAAATAAAATGGGCTGAAATTAAGGGTCATGATAAACAAGTTCTCGCGCTCGAAATAATGGAATATATCATTCAAATGGCCCTAAAAGGTAAATTAAGAGTTGATATTTTAATTTGGGATAAAACAGATAGTCGTCATAATATTCAACAACGGGACGATGACGAAAATCTACGAAGAATGTATTACCATCTTTTTAATAATGTAATGGGCAAAAGGTGGCCCATAGGAAGTTGTTGGAAACTTCGTCCAGACAGGAATAATCGAGTTGACTGGGAACGATTAAAAGAAATTTTAAATTCAAAAGGAAAAGAGTTAAGTTCCACGCTTTATGGATTAAAACCTAAGTTTCATGTTGTTGATATCCAAGAATCAACACCTTCCGATTATCCTTTAATCAATGTTGCAGACTTATTTGTTGGAATGGTACGTTATTCTTGGGAAAAATCTGAAAAGGTAAAAGAAAAATTAAAAGAAAAAGAAAAAACGAAACATCAACACGAAAAGAAAACAAAACTTAGTGGGGTAGACCGTCATCGTTGTGAACTTATAATTGATTTTTATAAAAAATGCAAAGAAAATAAGTTGGGAGTTAGTTTGAAAAGTAGTCGAGGAGGATTGAAAACACATGATCCAGAAAAGCCTGTTAACTTTTGGTTATATGAACCACAATCAGAAAAAGATAAAGCCCCTACAAAAGATTAATTTATTGCTTTCTTTTTCATTAATACCCTATTCTTTTTTGTAGTTGAATGTCTTTCCTGTATTTTATTGAGGGATCCACATTTGCTTCATTTAAATAAGGTTTCTTTTGTGGGGTTTATGATTTTTATTTTGTCGTCTTTTAATACTTTGAAGTTTTCTTTCTTTTCTGTGTGTATAGGGTGAAGTTTTTCTGGTTCTATCTCTCTTATCATTTCTATTATTTCTGGGCCTGAGGCATGGCCTGATGCGTGCATCCCTTTGATTAGGGTTAAGTTGAAGTGTTTGAGCCAATTTTTCACCTTCTTGTAGTCTATTAGCATTTCTTCATCGAATGGCTCTGTCATGGACCTTATATAGATTCCCTTTTCAGGTTTGATGTCAATTAGTTCCTTGAGTTCGAAGAAGTCGCACCTGAAAATGTATTGGTTGGGCTCTTCTCTAAGATCCTTATAGGTTATGGTGTTTTCTAGTTTTAGGAATTTTCGCTCCCAACGCTCATAGTCTCTTTCTATGTAGTATGGGTCCAGTTTTTCTATCTCTGATGCTGGTAGCCATTTTCCATCGAAGCATGCATATGAGTCTCCTATGAGTCCCCAATTCTTCCTTGGCACATAGATGGCAACATCATCTAGGCTTGGATAGTCTCCTGTTTGGAGTTGGTTGAGAATATAGGCTTGTTTCAAGTTTACTGTGAGTGTTCTGTCTGTGTTTTTTGCCACATTATAGAATGTTAGTAGTCTGTCAAGGTCTCTTATAGGATAATCCACAACCACAAGGTCCTTGGAATCTGATATGATTTTTGTGGCCCTTTTTTCTATGTCAGCTTCTGTTATGTTTTCATTCTGGTCTATTCTCGTGCCTTCACAGATCATGGTTGTGGGACTGACCTTCTTGGCCTTTTTCACGAATTTTTTGGTGTCTTTTCCTCTTCTACCATGGAATCGCAAATCACCAGTATATACTATGGTTTCTTCGCTGGTTTCTATTATTTGGGCTGAAGCCCCTGGCAATGAATGATCAACAGGTGCAAACATCGCAGCAACTTCACCTATCTCGAACAACCTATAAGGTCTTATTATCCTCATATCCCTTTCTATTTGAGCTTCTCTTCCTTGTAACCTTTTGAATCCATCGCCACGTGCCTTTGGGATGAAATGGAATGTTCTCTTTAGGCTTACTAAATCTGTGAATGATGTTCTACTGGTCTCATCCAAAGCCTCTAAGATTATATATGATTCCAAGGTAGTATAGGTTGGTATATCATCCCTTAGATGGTTTATGTATGCTGAATGGTCCATATGTGAATGGCTTAAAATCACACCATCAATGGCTGGCCTATCTTCACATGGTAGTCCACAATGCCTCAAATAATCTTCACGGTAAATACCTTTTATCCAGGGTAGTAGGCCTAATTCGACAAAGTCCAGGATCCCGTTACATTTGCGTGGTTGTAGGAATGCTGAAAGGAACTTGTTGGCTTGTGAAAAGCTCATCCCAAAATCTAGGAATATACTGTTTTTGTCTTTGACTAGTATTTTGTTGCCGCCGATTTCATCCACCCCACCATAAAACCTGAGGGATGTCATAAAGACATATATTCTACCCACCAAATACATAAAGATTATGTAAGACAGCCTAAAAGCTGGGGAGAGTTTGCATGAAAGCTGAATTAAACGATAAACAAAAAAAGAAAGTGAAAGAGTATTTTGAAAAGCTTTATCCAAGTTACAGAGAAAGTGGAGAGTTTGAAGAGGATGAGAAGGATATTTTGTACCGTATATCCTATTTCCAGAAGAAGTTCCGTGAAAAGGTAGATGGTCTTTCAGAGATTGACTTTGAGGAAATACTATCAAATACATGGGCCTTTAGAAGATTCCGGGGAAACATACATTATCGCGCTCAAGAAATCATAGCAGATAATGGGATGGAAAAGGTCAGAGAAGCCTTTAAGATATTGACAGACACTTCCATGTCTCCACATAAAAGGTATGGAAAAGTTCTTGGGATGATTAAAGGCCTGGGACCAGCCACTATAACAGAGATTTTAGCATACCTTCAACCTCATGAGTGTGCTTTATGGAACCGCAGAGCCAGGGAAGCCCTCGACATCCTAGGCATAGACATGGTAGATACAAGTAAGTACGCGCTTTCACCAAAAGAATATAAAATTTATAACGAACTAGTAAAATCCATCCATAAACAACTAGATGAACCAGAAGGAGAAAAAATAGGTTTGTTTTTTGCACATGTCTTTTTCTTTGAATTAAGTCAAATGGAGCAAGAACCCGATACATCGAGCATTGAAGATTTCGATGATTTGACAATTCAGAATGTTAGGGGCCACCGGCGAGTCTTTGCTTTCGACCATGATGAAATACGGGATTTGACAAGGGATATAGGTTTAATGTTGGGTTTTGAGGCTAATACAGAGGTTCAGGTTGCCCATGGTGCAAGGGTGGATGTGGTCTGGAGTGCCAGGATCGGAAACCTTGGAATCGTAAACTATGTTTTCGAAATCCACAAGAAGGGATCCATCGACAGCCTATTAATGAATTTGCAAAAGTCCAAGAGCAACCCCACAGTACAGAAAGTTATCGCAATATCAGACGAAGAACAATTAAAAAGGATAGAAAGAGAGTCTAAGGGGCTACCCGAAGAATTCAGACGTGATTTAACGTTCTGGTCCGTTGAAGAAGTCCTAAAAGTCGCTGAAAACCTCGAATCAGCCATGAAAATCATTGACAGCCTTAACTTAACACCAGAACCATTCAAATAACCATCTCTATTCTTCTTTGGATGTTTCTATCGCCTTTCTTTTAGTTAACTTTTCTAGGATGATTTGGATTATGCCACGGTTTTGTAGTCTTTTTACTTCGTTTTCCAGGTGGCTGATTTGTTTTTCTCTCTTCTTGTACACTTCTTGTAAGTGCCTGTGCTCATTTTTCAATTTATCATAATCGACCTGCACCTGATCTAGTTGTTTTGTTAGTTTTCTGTTTTCTTCTAGTATTTTTTCGTATTTTTGGTAGGTTTCTATTAGTTCTTGGAATTCTGGTTTGGGGATTATGTATATTTCTTGGTTGCATTTGAAGCCTTGTGATTCTACTTTGTCTTTTTTTAGGTTGATTGTGTATTGTATTGTTTTGTATTCTCTTTTTTTGTGCTTGTACCTGCGCTCATAACACTTGAGGGTAGACTCTAAAAATTTCATATTGTATTCTATTGTAGATTCTACAATATAATATTGTAGTATATTGTAGTATATTGTAGAATATTTTCGTTGCTACGATAATCTATTGTAGACTACGAATATTCGCTGTATTCTATTGGTATTTTACAATAGTATATTGTAGAATCTATTGTGGTCTATTGGCATGATACAATATTATATTGTAGAAAGTTTTGATTCAAAATTTTTTAATTTTAGAAGGCTTTAAGATTTTATTTGTAATCTAAGTGCAGATTTAGATACTATACATGGGGGGATAATTGGGATGGGCTATACACAACACATGAGCATACTATATGAAATAATGTATGGGTTAGGAGGAATTTTAATCATGCTGGGAGTAGTCATAGTACTCCTAACACCTAGTGAAGCTCATATATCTATTTCCATGATTATCTCAGGGATCATTATAATTCTCGTCGCCAGAAAGGAAGGTTATAGTTGGAAAAAAGGAGTTGAAGGCGAAAAGGTAATTTCAAAGATTCTATCTTTCCTACCAGATGACGAATACAAAAGATATGATGACCTGAAATTCTCCAATTATGGAGGTAATATTGACCATCTCGTAATTGGAAAAAATAATATTTTTGTAATAGAAACAAAGAACTACACCGGCCAATACATAATAGAAGGAGAAACATGGTACAAAAAAACCAAAAATGGCAATAAAATAATTTTCCATAGCCCTGGCAAGCAAATCAAAACCAGCGTTTTGAAATTTAAAGAATTCCTACGATCAAAGGGGATAAGAAAAAGAATATGGATAGAAGCCATAGTCGTCATGGTAAACAAAAACGCAAAAATACACAAAGAACCAAAAGGATATGTTGTCTTAATGCCAGTTGAATTAGTCAACTACATCAAAACTAGGAAAGGAAGTATTGACACAAAAACATTAAAAGATATCGACAAAATAATCTCAAAATTAAAAAAATAAAAATTTAAACTGCGAGTCTCTCTTCTAACTGTTCAGAAACTATCGTATCAAATGAAAACATCATGCCCTTTGCTTTTTCCGTGTCCAAAACAAAATATTTCCCGGCGTCTTCAAGCGCATGTAATGGATAAAATGCTGTCATCACATTATATGTTACGAGGTATTCTCTTGCCTTGAACTTATAAGCGAGTCTTTTGAACTTCCAAATGTGCCTCTTGAGTATTTTGAACTTGTCCTGGTAGGGTAGTAGTATTAGTAGTAGGTATTGTGCTTCGCCGTCACCTGCAATTGCAAGATGCAATTCAGCATCCTGCAACAATCTCATTTCGAAATCATATTCCTTAAGCTCATTTCTAATTTCTGTGATCTTTGTTACCCTCTTGAAATTTTCAATATCAGTCATGGAAGAACCTCCCATTTTTTTTAACCTCCCTTGGTTGGAAAGAATAATAAAATCCCCGCGTCCCTTACGGGGCGCGGCTAATATGGGGTGGGTGGGCGGGTACACTGTCTATGTGTAGATTATTTGGAATTGGTTGTTGATTGTGGCTCTTGTGATTCTTTTTATTGCTTGTCGTTGCCTGCCTCTCACATTCTGTACTGTGGTAATTTTTTCGTTTTGGTGTGCGTTACTTGTGATTTTCTGTTTGTATTGTATTGTCTTGCTGGTGCGTTCGGCGTTGTATGTGTATTGTGTGATTTTGATCTGCGCTCCCCTGTGCAAGTTACCGAGTGTTATCGTCCTGGTTCCTCCTGCTCCTAGATAGAAGTTGTAGCTTCGTTTTATTGTTGTTGAACCATCTATTATCGTCAGGTAGATCACATGTCTTTGTCTTACACCGGTTGGATTGGATATCAGTAACTGTACTCTGTTGGTGTCTAATACAGTGAGTGCTCTCGTTGGGCTGGCTTGGAATACACTTAGCAAGCTCAAGTCGCAGGTTGTAAGTGTTGTGATGTTGTATTGTCCTGCTGCGGCGTCTGGTTTAACTTTTAGGGTTAATGTTAGTGTTGCGTTTTCACCGAGTGGATCATCGTTTTCATTGTCGTCGTTGTCGTATGCTAGCGTGCCAATTGTCCAAATCCCCGTCTGTGGGTCGAATGTTCCCTTATCGGCTGTGTAGGATTGGTATTCCACTGTAGAGGGTAGGTTTATTTGCATTTGTGTGTTAGTTGCGTTTTCCACACCCATATTCACGATTGTGACAGTATAGTTGAAAGTTTGTCCGGGTGATAGTCTGGTGGGTGCTCTTGCTGTGGCTTTTAGGTCTGTGAATGGCACATCAATGTCTATCCTGGCATAGTTGTTATCCCAGTTTTCGTCGTTGTTGGCTCTGAGGTAGAATTGTCCTGTGAGTGTTCCTGTTCCGTTCACGAGGCAGTAGAATGTTGCGGTTGCGGTTCCGTAGTATCCGT
The DNA here is from genome assembly GCA_014361245.1 of Thermoplasmatales archaeon. Lineage (NCBI taxonomy): Archaea > Methanobacteriati > Thermoplasmatota > Thermoplasmata > Thermoplasmatales > Thermoplasmatales archaeon. The sequence goes on from JACIWB010000021.1 coordinate 16,057, forward strand.
CTCCGAGGTACCATGTGCCGTTCTCATATGTTCCATATGTGGTGCTTACATTTTCTACTTTGAGTCGTGGCGTGATGTAGGCCTGTACTGTTACGTTGTCCAGGCTATAGCCCTGATCTGATGGGATGGTGTCTACTACTACCTCTATTTGTACATGGTCGCCAACCTTGGCAGTTGTCTGGTTTTGGTTTACCTGGTAGAAGTAGCCGTCAGCTGCTGAGGCTGAGTCTGCCATGACAAACATGAGCCCTAGCAGCAGCAACGGCACAAACAGATATTTTCTCAAGGTGTATCACCCCACTTAACATTTTTTTCTGCGATAATATATTTTATAAAATTAGTATTATATGATTTTAGGCCCGAAAATGGCTCAGATTTTGGAAAGAACAATGAAATAAAACCTATGTCAACAAAAGAGAATTCAATATTATTATAAAGAAATAATAGAAAAAAAGAGTAAGACATCAAAACTTGTACCTTACACTTGCCAGCAAACCAGTTGCTATTAAGGTCACTGATAGGATCACAGGTAGTAGTGGGGCCCCTGTGGGTTGCATTGGCACGGTTCCTGCAGCCGCTTCCTGGCCTTCGCTTTCGGTGTCGATGGCTGGTTCAAAATTTGTCAAGTCTTCTTCGAGTCCTTCATCGTTTTCCACATCCTCGTTGAGATCTTCACTTTCGTCGATGATTATCTCTTCATCGTTATTTTCTTGTGCTACTACCGTCCCTACGCTGATGCTCGCGCCGAGTATGGCCAATAGCATTAATGTGATTAATGCATTTTTTATCCTCAATTTTTCACCTCCACAATTCTATGTTAATATATTCTACTGATATAGTATTATGATATTTTTGGGCCCAAAAACGGCTCAGATACTGAAAAAAGCGTTCAATTATTCAGAAATAAAATTCCGCGGCCGAGCCGGAGGCGAGGCCGCAGCTAATCGTATGGGTGGGCGGGTGAGGGTGCACTATTGATGTTTCATCTTGTTTAGCAGGTTGCCGTTTTTGGATTCATATGCTTCTATGAATAATTGTATTGCTTTTCGTGCTATCTCACTTTTTGATCTAGATTCTAAGTAACTTATGATCTCGAGTTTGCAGGCTGTTCGCGCGTCTATGTATGTTTTTTGTGTGTAGATTTTGTTTTTGTTGTATGTTCTTTCGAGTTTTTTTATCATTTCATGTATTTTTTTGATTTCTACTCTCCTTTTTACCACCCCTTATCCCTCCTCTTCCTCCTCTTCTTGGGGTGACGTATTCTTGGGTATGGAAGGTTCGCGATAAATAGGGTAATATCTGGGATAGGATCTTGGGTAGGAGTAATAATAATTGGTCATATATCCTTGCCCTTCGTCTACGATGTCGATAAATATGCTCCCGTTGGGTAATGGATAGATCCACATGTCTTTTGTAGGATCGTTAAGGTTTATGCGAAGATCTAAGTGTGTAGAGTTTGTTGAATTAGTTTCATTCTTGTTACCTGTCCAGGCGCTGATAGCGGACATGAATGGGCCCTGTGGCAAAAGAATCAGAACCGTTAATAACGCGAGCAATGAGACCGTTGCAAGAATCCTTTTTTCCCGTGCCTTGTTGTCACTGTACTTCCATTTTACGTCGTACTTTTTCTTATTTATTGGCCAGAATAGTGGGCATCCTGTTGGTGTTATGCAATCCAGGATGATGTGTGAAAGTATTCCTGCAGTTAAGGCCGCGCCGATTGTCATATCAAAGAACAAGTAGGCCAGAATACAAGGTATTATGGTAAATATGTTGTGTAGTTGTCTTTTGTGTTCGTTGAAGATCGCTTTTTCTGCGAAGTCGATGATGAGGCTTGCGATGATTGTTATGATGAAGAATCGTATTGTCAGTTCTGCCCCGAGTAGAAATCCTATGTCTGCTCCTATTACTATTGCAAAGATTGCGTGTGTGTACCATTTCATCTTATCTCATCCCTTTCCCGCGGCCGAGCCGAAGGCGAGGGCGCGGAGGTACCTTTCAAGCATCAATTCTTGTATGTTGCTGCATAAAACCAGAAGGTGTACCATACCGTCCCTATGACTATCATGAGTGTGACATGTAGTAGAAAGAGATCGGTTATGTCCAATGTCATTACTCTCCTTATTTTGCGATCCACAGTAATGTTCTGGCGATTATTGTCCCGAACCATACTGATGCGAGTATAATGTATGCTACAAGTCCTTGTAGGCCCATTGCTATTTTCAGGTATGTGAGAAAAGCAAGTGTACCGGCGAATATCACGATTGGGATTTTGATGTCGATGATTTCGTCTTCTGGGCTGCTGAGGATCATCATTTTTTCCAATATTTTCATATGATATTTTTCCGTTTTTCCTCGTATGCTACAGAAGATCTGTATGTTGTCTAGGATGTCAAGAAAGATTCGCATTGTGCTTTTGGACATTTGCTGCAAGTCGTTAAAAATAATTAGTATCATTCTGTTCTTTGTTTTCTTTTTAATTTCTTGTACAATTTCATTTGTTGTGTATTTTTTATATATTGTGTTTCTTGTCGTTTTAGTCAATTTTGAGAGTATCTCTGATGCTATTTCCTTCGCGGGATTGATATGTTCTAAAAATATTTTCTCGTGGCCTGTTTCCAGATCCATATATTCTTTTATGTTTTTGTATCGGATTGCAATGTGTTCACCATCCCGTAGGTGCAAAAGTATTTTCTTTTTAATTCTTTTCACCTCCGCGATTTAAAATTGATAATATTATTTTGTGATTTTATATTAAAATCTTACGATTTCAAGAATTAGTATTACAAAATATTACTTTCGTGGGGGTGGTCTTATGGTGACAATGGTTTTGACACCCCTTGACACCGGCCATGAAAAAAGTTATTTGAGCTTGCAGAACGGGTAATCTTATGGTGATTTTTCGGTCTTTTAGGACACTTCCCGCTTTTAGGCCATGAAATGAAAAAATAAGCGACTTTTTTTAGTTTTAATTGGTGGTATTTTCAGGGTTTCACCAATATATATAATATTTTTTTCACCCATAGTGTTTTCTTCCTTATTTCATAACATCATCCCACAGACTGTATGAATCCGGGGGGTGGAGTTATAAGCCAATCTCAAAAATCTTATGTAACATTTTGTGTTCCAAGCCAATATTCCTGTTACATAAGATAAATGGAATCTTAAAAAATCCCGCGCCTTCGCTTTCGCTCCGGCGCGGCTAATCATGGGGTTGGGTGGGAGGGGCGGCCCAAGGGGGTTATGTTTTCCTTGTGGCGGTGGATTATGTGGCTTTGAGGGGTTTTGTGTGATGAGAAAAATAGTAGTGGGGGCCCTGAAAACGAGTTATGGCTAGGTCTCGTTCGGAGGGTTCGAATCTCCTTATAGGGCCCCCTGTTGATTAGTATCATTCTTTTGTATATATGATTTTATCCGAAATGTATCTGTTATTTCGTTATATTCTTGCATAACGAAGTCAACCAAAGCATGTAAAATCAGACCAAAAGATGGGATTGAAATGATGTTGTGATAACACATATTAACACAACGTATATGCTGATATTATATAGGTATAGTGTGATTTGATTGGAGAGAGTAGATTGGTGCAGGTAAAATAATAATTGCAAGAGGTTTTAAATATGCACATGAAAAAAGCAATTATGACGATATGTGTCCTGGCAGGCCTTGTAGTGGCTGTTTCCGGGTGTATCGGCCAAGAAACCACCACATTCTCTGGAAAATATGTGACATTTGAATACCCCAAGGATTGGAATATATCAAACCATCAAACAGATCCTACTGGATCTCCTTGTGAGTTTGTTCTGCTTAAGAACCAAGAAGGTGAACAAGTTGCTTCACTTGCAGTTTTTGGGGGTAATGTTTCACTGGAGGATGTTGAAAGTGATGTTTCTGTAGATTGTCTTGGTATATCAGATGAAGGGGATATAGGAGATGTGCATTATGTTGAGTACTACTCAGATGAACCTCGTTTACATTTCTATGTTTTCGAAAAAGATGGCAGACCATTCGTAGTATCATGTGACCTACTCTCCGATGATGTTGCTAAGCAAATCATAGAGTCATTGAAAGTGAAGAAATAACCACCCACACCTTCCCTTTTTTGTGATAACCAACAATAGCACAACAATAACGCACATCACCCACCTACAGGGGTGCCACAGACCCCTATCCAGTGTATGACAATGTAAAAGGATTTTGAATTATTCTAGGCATTTATTTTTAATTATAGGATCTTACAGGGGAGTCGTCTGTCAATATAAATAGGGGACATTATTGGGGATCAACAGATTTATAATTCTGAGAGAAGAAACCATAAAATGATCCAGTCCAAATAGAGAAAAAAATCCACCCAGTTAAAATCAGACCAAAATGGGATTGAAATTTTTTTATAGCCTTCAGAAATTCACAAAAAGAGAGCCCCCCATCTAAAGTTTTTTTGAAGGTATTGAAAGTCCCCCCTCTCGCCACGACAACCAAAAAAATCAATGGAACTTTAAAGTTTCAATGATATGGGCGAAGTTCTCTGGAATCTCAAACGTCTCATTCCCAAGGGTGATTTTTCTTGTTGGATAATTTGAGGTTGTAATAGTGTAGGTGATTTCATAGACATCATTCTGGCCCTGGATATTCAAATGATATACCGGGCAGCCTCCGATCGAAACTAACAGATCCAGTGCCGCTGGCCTTCCCTGTATCTCGCCTCTCCACAACGGCGTTAAAAAAGGGTTGTCGCTGAATTCTTGGAGTCTTTCATCAAGGCTCCTGTTATGCCATTTAAAAACTTCGATGTTCTCTGAATAGTAATCGTCTTCTGGAATCTCTGCTCTGAGTAGTAACACGTCGCCGTCAGCATATTTCGTGTTGTTCTCTTTTACTTCGAATTTGACCGGGTATTCAAATTTGATTTCTCCGTTGTCATACACTGAATAGGAAGGGGCCAAGCATCCCGCCACGACTACACTTAGCATTACTGCCGCTAGAATGAACGTCGCCTTTCCCCCATTTTCTCACCCCCTCTAGTTTTTGGTTGTTGGGTAATTATGAAAAAAGGAGTATTTGTATTTTATTGTTGTGTTAATGAGAATTATCACAAAAAGAGAGAAAGATGTGGAGTATGGGGGTTATCTTCCCTTTTTCACCATTCGTATCATTTTTTCTTTGATATTATCCTGTAATTTTTGGAGTTCTTGGTTTTCTTCCAGCCAAAAATGCTAGGGGGATTCTTATACCCATGTGAAATGGGCTGTTCAAGGCCTGTATTGTTCTTTAAGGCAGTGTATTTCTTCACTATTTAGGCATAACGAAGTTCTGGGGGCGTAAAGTATATATATGAGAACCTATAGACTATGTAATGGTAGGGGTAACCTTTATATACTCCTTGTGACATATATACTATACAGGGGGCCACCCCCCATGGAGAAAGGGAGAAAGGTAGGTGAGATAAAATGAAAGAAATCGTCCACATGATAGAGGAACCATATCTGAGGGGACAGGTGAAAGAAAAAATAAAGAGAATAGAAGAGATAATAGAGGGCATTCATGAAATGCTCGATAGTGATGAAAGCGTCTATCAAAAGCTTGGATATGTTGAGCAGGCTATGAGGAGTTTAGATGAACTCCTCTAATCTTCTTTTCTTTGGAGATGAGTGTAACATGAAAAATATAGAAGAAAAAGTTAGAGAAAAAATCGAAAGAATCCTAAAGGAAGAAGTTGAACGCATAGAAATCTTCCCCGTTCCATTAGATGGGTATCTATGGGGAACAGCTATCCTTGAAGATGGGGAGGCCGAAGCTGAATTTAGAATAGATGAAAATCGCAGGATAGAAATTACAGATGTACATGAGTTCTAAAAAAAATTAAGGGGCCTATATGCCCCCTAACAAATTATTTTTTCGGGGGATGCCCATGTTTCACGTGATCGCTCCTATCCATTTGTTGTTGTTTTTTGCGCCGGAGCGAAAGCGGAGGCGCGCCCCCCGCGACCGAAGCGAAGCGAAGGTCGCGCATTCGGGGGCGAGGTTATAGGAGGGGGGCGAAAGCCCCCTCTCCTAAGGTACCTTTCAAGCAGGAGGTGAAATCGTGTACAAGGTAGAAGTTCTAAAGAAGGAAATAGCTGAGCTTGAAGAAGACTTGAAGAATGTCAGGAATGTTGCAGTGAAAAACGTGATTAGGAATATGATTGTTCAAAAGAAAAAAAGG
>JACIWB010000022.1 GCA_014361245.1 Thermoplasmatales archaeon
TATGACTATATTTCGCTAATATTTTTATAGAGAAGAAATTATTTTTTGATTTTTTGTTTTCAGAACAATTAAATTAAATTGATAAAAAATTTTTTATTTTTTTTGCAAAAAATTTGATTGCAAAAATCAAAATCTAACACAACATTCGGAAATACTGTCGTGAGCAATAAGTTTAAAAATAAAAATTGATTTGATATCATGAAAAAATTTGTTGTTATTGTGATTGTCTGTTTGCTGATTTTTCCAATAATTGAAGGAAGAAAAGAGAGAAGCATTGAAAAAGGAAATGAAATAACATTCTCTGAGTTTAAAATTTATCTCAGCAATTATCCAGGAGGAAAAACTATTATAGAAAAATTGCAGGAGTATGGGCTCAATGAAAATAGTACAGGAGCAATAAAGCTTTTTTGTCTGATGATAACAAAGGGACATGGATATGCATTCCCGCCGAGCTATCAGTTTGCAGTTCTTTCATCAATAATCAGTATATGGTATTACACAGATGGCTATACCCACCTTTACACTCTTGCTGGGGAAGAAATTTATAATTTCAGCCAGATAGGTGTTGCTTTAATCTGGCCAATCGGCTTTTTCATCTCGCCGAGTTTAACAAAACAGCCGGGCGATATAATCGGCGCCGGCTCCGCAATAGTTGTTGTTATATTCCAAGTTTGAAACCAAAACCCTTTACCGTTGGCAAACCCTGATTTTTCCATTCAACAATTCCGCCGAGCATATTGTATATTTTCCCTTCAAAACCCACTTCTTCAAGCATTTTTCCCGCTATATAGCTTCTATTTCCACTTCTGCAGTATAATATTATTTCCTTTCCTTTAAAAATGGTTTTGAAAATATTCAGCAGATAGGGGCTTTCCATCCACTGCAGTGTAAATAGTAAAGGTTTATCGTAGATATGGGGAGTTGCTATCCTCTCACTGAAGTATTCATTGAAATATCTTACATCTACGGGATGCTGTATTCCATCTTCATCGCTATTGAGCATATCCCATGCTTGGCTGACAGTGATGTTAAAAATTTCAACTTTTCCGCTGGCATCTATTTTTTCGCTTTTTGTTTCATTTATATGAAAGTTTGCCAATATAAGAAATGCAACTAATATAGCTAACTTCTTCATGGTATTAAACAAAAAAGAATATAAAATTTTTCTGCAATATTCTTCGGGATATTTTTCATTGTTCTGCTGGATCAATTTTGCTAACCGTAAGCAATATAAAAAAAAAAACAGGATTACATATTGGTGATAAAAATGAAAGGAAAAATTGTTAGCTTATTAATAGCGATTTTATTGGCAATACCATTTATAAAAGGACAAAATGCTCAATATGAAAGCAGTGAGAATAGCGAACCATCTCTTGCAGAAGATATAGAAAATTTTACCTCGTCTAACCGTAGTTATCCAAAGACTCATGGAGACATAATATTTGAGACATGGGGGTATTATTCCGCTTTTAGCTGGCAAAGTAGACCATACTGCATTGTATATAGGGAATGGAAAAATTGTTGAAGCAGATCCCCATATGGAAAATTGGAGCAAAGTAGAAAACATTACATACAAACTTATGGCTTATATCTATTTTATAAATAATAAAACTCTTCCTCCAACTCTTCAAGAATTTGTTTATAGAATTCATAATGAATCATATAAGGGAAACACTAAATATGGAAATGTAGAAGAAGATGGTTTTGGAGATGTTTTTAAAGCAACTTTTTATTGCTATGGTGAAGTATGGAGAAATGGCGAACCAGCGTATAATACTACTAGAGACAAGGCAGTAGAATGGGCACAAAATAGATCAGTTGCTCAATGGCCATTAGTTAGAGATGGATTTGTTATTCCAAATAATACAAGACCATTTGATTATGTTTCTCCATGGATAGTAGATAGGAAGCAGTGCGATGAATTTACAGTAGAACAAGTTATGGCTGATTTATCTCTTGCAAAAACGCTTGACTATGGATACGGATGCAGTGAGTTAGTATGGGCAGCATGGTACCATGCAACAGATAAGGATATAGATCTCGATAATGATCCTACAACAGGATTTGTATGGCCATGGGAAATATATAATAGCCCCTATGTTAAAATTTATTATAACAGCACTGATAAGAGCACCAGCACCAATCTTAATCCTGATTTATCCAAGCCATTTGAACCAGTAAATCTAAAGATAATTTATTCAAGCCAAACAGTTTATGCATATAATGTGACCAGCATAGAAAAAATAAATGAAGGATACTACTTCAAAACATCAAATAATGAAACATACCCAATAGATGGCCTAATAGATTTAGAATTGCAGCAAAAATTTATAAATAAAATATGAATAGAAAAAACATGAAAAAAATATTAATTGCTTCAATTGCTTTAATTCTTCCATCAGTTATTTTATCTTCTTCTCTAAATATCAAGAATATAAACGATGATGAATGGAATGTAAAATTTGAATTACCTTCGATATATATAGATATGGATGTAATTAAATTAGAGGATGGATATATGATTCTTACTGGATCAGATATATGGCTTACTAAATTAGATAAAAGAGGAAATTTGATATGGGAAAAATGCGTTTCTTCAGGAAATCGTGAGCTTCCTGCCACGATAGTTGAATTGGAAGACGGATTTGCTATCGGAGGATATGCAGAAAGAGTAGATAATGACCTTTTCCTTATTAAAACAGATAAAAGCGGGGATTTATTATGGAGGAAAACATATGGAAAGAAAGGAGTTGCAGAATTTGGAGGAAGAGTTATAAAGGTAAGGGGAGGATTTTTATTAGTGGGTGAGCAAGCTGACATATTTTGGGTCTTAAAAGTAGATGAGGAAGGAAATGAAATATGGAATAGAACATTTTTTGAGAAAGGAAAAGAATGGGGAGAAGGATGCGATGCGCTTGAAATAGAAGATGGATATCTTCTATTGGGCCTATGCTATTCTAATGGCAGGATAGGTTTGGTTAAAGTAGATGAGAATGGAAATGAAATATGGAATAAAACATATTCCAGAGGAGCATATGAAGGAGATGCAACAATAATTAAGATAGAAGATGGCTACCTTATTGGAGGATGGGGAGAGCTAGGCTCGTTTTTATTAAAAATAGATAAGGAAGGAAATATAATATGGTATAACAATTATTTGGGAGGATCTATTTTCTTTAAAGATATTGGTGAAGTAGAAGATGGATATACTGCAGTTGGCTACTGGCAAATAAAAAATATTGGAGGATTTGATATATTGTTGCTAAAAGTGGATAAAGATACGGGATACCCTATATGGTATAAAAATTTTGGAGGAAGAGATGATGATTTTGGATATAGACTACTTATAGAGAATAAGAGTTATTTAATATTTGGACAATATGGAAAAAGAGGCCCTCAAAGAGGAAAGGGTGTAATGATAAAATGCGCTGATTATGCCCCTCCAGAAATAAACATTACAAGACCAAAAGAAAATTATCTTTATATTTTTGATAGAGAAATAATGCCATATGATTATACTTTTGTTATAGGAAAAATAACAATAGAAGCAGAGGTTTATAATCCATCAAATGCAATTATAAAAAGAATTGAATTTTATATTGATAGGATTAGAGAATATACCTATGAGCCAGTGAAAATTTTGTATTCACCTCCATATCAATGGACTGTTGATATTCCGCTTCATGGATGGATAACATTAACAGCTGGATTATATTATGGAGATGCTGAAGGAGTAGTTGGAGTCAGAAAAGATATGAGAATAATAAAGTTGATATAATTTTTTCCTCAAAATCAAAGGTTAAGTAGCTTCATTCTATCTAAAAGGATTATTATCTTCCCATATTTTCTGCATCATAGAGAAATATTCTTAATAATTTTTTCAGATGATCAATATCATTTCATTTCCTATCTCCTTACGAAATTTGCGGAAAATCTCTGCAAGGGTTTATAAATGGATAAAAAATTTATAAGCAATGTATAAGCTTCCAAAAGAAGAGGAAATAAGAAGAGCAATTTTCAATGCAATTAAAAAGGAGAAAGGCTTTAATTCATTAAAAGATTTCAGGAACAAAATTTTGAATGAATTGAAAAAAATTGATGAAAATTATAAAATAAGCACTGGAAGAGCAAGAAATATGATAGCCCGCTCGGGTTTTGTAAAAATATCAACAAAAAATAAAAAATCGAACAAAAAAATTTTAAAATGCCCTGTTTGCGGCGGGTCGGTTGAAAAAATAAAAAATTTGTCATTGCTTGGAGAAAAAATTGTTGTTGGATATAGATGCAAAATTTGCGGATATAAAGCCGGTAAAGGAGAAATGCCCTACAGATATGAATTTCATTTTACCAAATAATTATTTATATCAAATTTATTTTTCTTGTGCAGGGGTAGCCAAGCCAGGCCAACGGCGCAGGACTTAAGATCCTGTGGTGAAGTCCTTCGGGGGTTCAAATCCCTCCCCCTGCATTTTCGCTAAGTTTTTATATAACCAAAATTTTCTATCCGATGGAAAATATAGAGAAAGGCATTATAGTGGAGGTAGAGGATGTAAAACAGGCTATTGAGGTAGATAAGATTGCTCATGGAGTTTTTATCAGGAATTTTGATGTTGAAGTGATGGAGGAAATAAAAGAAGCTGTTTCAATTCCATTAATTGCAAGCTGTAGGGTCGGACACTTTATTGAGGCAAAAATTCTTGAAAAAATAGGAGTGGATATAATAGATGAAAGCGAGTCAGGTGATATGGAATATATAAAAAAGAAGGATTTTTCAATTCCTTTTATGTGTAAGATTAATAGCATAGAAGAGGCAGTTGATAGAATAGAGGAAGGAGCAAAAATACTGAGAACTGATTTTGGAGCCCTTGAAGATGTTTTATGGCTTATAAAAGAGGGAAAAGAAAAGAAATTGAAAGCTCTGCTTTTTGTCGCTCTTGAAATAGCATCTCCCGCCGATGTTGCCTTTCTTTTTCAGACGGGAGCGGATGCAATTATTGTTTCATCAAATGTATTTCGCTCTCCTAATCCACCAAAACTCATTGATAGCATAGTGAGCGCATCCTTGAACTACAATAATATAGAAAAAATAGTTGAATTGAGCAGAAAAATTAAAAAAATTCTGCCTTCTGAAGCGAAACAAATATAAAGATGTTTTTAATTATTGTATTGGAGGCTGAAAAATGAAAGGAAAAGCGAAAATAGCGGTAGGAATTGTGGTGTTATTAGCAATATCTGCGATAAGCTTTGGAATAACAATGCAAACCCAACAGAGCAAACCAATAACAAAATTGCAGGAAAAAATAAAGACAACAGATATATCTGGAAATGAAAAAGTAGAGGGCTACCTTCTTGACAGCTACATAAGAGATGATAGCGAAGAAACCCTTTTGCTTGCTGAAGGAGATGATGCTGGTTATAATGTTGATACAGGAAACGAATTCAAGAGAGCATTGCCAATATATCCTGGAGAGGTTAGAGATTTAGCACCTGGGAGAAAATTCAGCGGGCAACTCGAGCCAGGGAGGGATAATGAGGATTGGTATTCCTTCTCTGTATGTGAAAAACAGAAGATAAAGGTTACACTTAACCCAACTTCAAATTTTGACTTACAGCTTTCAAAACCGGATGGAAGCGCTGTTGCAACTTCTGCAAATGCAGGGAATGCTGCTGAAAGCATTGAATTTACTGCAGATACCACTGGGTTATGGGGAATTCGCATATATGCAGGGAGTGGGGCAAGCGCTGGCGGTTATACATTTGATGTTAAAATAGAAGGGCAGAATGACGCTGGCACGGGCAAGGATGCGGGAAACAGCATTTCTCAGGCAACAAAAATAACTCCTGGCACATATAATGGCTATATGGATATGAATGACTGGGAGGACTGGTATAGCTTTGATGTAAGTGCTGGACAGGGAATAAAAGTTGAAATAAGTCCGATGCAGAAATCAGATTTTGATATACATTTATATGACCCAAGTGGAAATTGGGTTTATAGCGCTCAATATTATGGAGATGATACTCTTGAATATCCCGTGGATAAAAGCGGAACATGGTATATAAAAATAGATATGTTCCCAGGATGGGATAAAAGCAAATGGCCAGAAAATTACTTCCTATATGGCTCTGGAGTATATAAATTAACATTGACTGTTGGAGTAAGCGCATCTCCTCCACCTGGTCCCATACCACAGCCAGAGATAATTCCTGTTGCGCAAACTTTTGTTGTGAATGATGATCCAAATAGTAATAAAGATGAGTATGCATATATAGCTGCGATACCAGCTGCAAACTATGTTAAAGATGGAAAGAGATATGTTTCTCCAATAGTTTATAGAGGAGTAAATAAGCAAACTCACTGGTTTGGAACAGTTGATGATACAACTCAATACTTACTTGATGATTGGAATACATATCTTGCAAGACATGGAATGACAGCAACAGAATATGTATTGAATGCGGATCCAGTTAAGGCAGCGGCTGAAATAGCAACAACAAAATGGACAAGTTCAAGCACAGCAGTTATTGCGGTTGATGGAAGCGAATTTGAGGATGAGGTTAATACAGTAGTTGATAAGGATGCAACACTTGTGGTTAAAACAAAGCAAATAACTGCTCCAAAGGGAAGTTCAAAACTTAAGGATCTGGGAGGAAAGCAGGCATTGCCAATGTTCCTTGACAAAAGCTGGGGAGTTATGACTGTTTATACTCATGGCAGTGATTCGCCAGCTGTAGGGGTAATAACCCCAAGATATGAACCAGGAACAGAAGAGGACTGGCCACATCCATATGACGCAAGAGGAGATAATACAAATATATACTTCCCTGTTTCAGTTCCTGGATTATGGATTCCATATGTTGGGTCAAATTCTGGTGACTGGACACTTGAAGTAACTGTTTATAGTGGGGATAGATATACAATACCAATTTCAACAACAGATTGCAGTATAAAGGTTACAGTAACCACCGATAGCCCAAGCTATTTAGAAGTATTCCTCGTTGACCCATATGCAAATATAAGAGATCCTTCTGTGCCACACTGGAATGGAGGACCAATAAATCCAATCCATACATGGAATGCCGGGCACTGGCCAGGCATAGGATTTGAGCAATGGCGCAGGTGGGAGCCAACATACAGCACCGAGCATACCGTGGAAGCCCATTATCCGATGACAGGTAAATGGACAGCAATTGTTGCTCCTCACTATCCATATGGCCAGGAGAAGACAAGCGATTCAATACCATATCATATAAAGATAGAAATTAGGCAGCACAATCCAAAGAGAGTTAATGCTGGCTTATCTGCTGCGAATGCTGCTGTGATTGCGTCACTGAAGCATGCGCCCTTGTTATATGTAAAAGAAGATAGCATACCAACAGAAACAACAGACGCATTAACAAAACTTGGTGTATCAAACATAATATTCGTAAATATTGGGGAGGTTAGCTCAGTTAGCCTACCAGGAAGTGTTACAGAATATAAAACGCTGAAAGAAGTAGTTGATGCAATAAAGAAAGATGAAAAATCGGAGAATTTCATAACAATTACTTCATTTGGCACACTAAATGGCTACTTTGCTCCAGCGGGAATGATTGCAGCATATCATGGCTCACCTGTTTTGAGCATCGGCGAGGCAGCAGAAGCATATGATATCCTTGATAAGGCAACAACCTGGCGCACATATGGCGGTGGCTGGTATCACGGCTGCAGAGCCCAAGGCCATCTGCCATCGATGAGCGAGCCATTTGATTGGTCTGACTTCCTGAAAGATTTGTTAGGAGGAAACATTCCAAGTCCTGGCTTTGATTTGGAGAAGAGATGGTTTACCGCAATACATGATGGAATATACAACCTGACAGCAGATTATGGTCTGGATTTACCAGGAAAGGAAGCTTATCTATTTGTTGCGGATAGAGAAGATGACATACGCCATCTTGTAATAGTTGCAATGACAGGAAACAATTCATATGCTGGACAAATAATATTTGATACACCAGCAATGCAAACAGCACTAATATGCAGAGATATACTATATCCAGCAATAATTTATGCAAATCCAGGAAGAGATGTGACAACTTCTCAATTAATGAACTTCCCAGATGGAAATACATGGAGAACAAATGATGGAAAATCATACTCAGTATTTTCATCCCGTGAGTTAAAGAAATCTTTCAGCTCACATGGAAGATTCTATGAAGGACACTGCTTATGGGAAAATCTACTTGAAAGATACAATACAGGAGCAAGTGTTTGCTATTATTCTGGCCATGGAACAGGAGGAAGCGGAATTTCAGCACAGCCTCGCAATTGGGCTGAAGACTTTCCGCTTGCAGAGCCAAGATATGAGCATTTGAAGGATTTCACATGGTGGGACGGATGGCGTGGATACATGTATGATGATACCCAGACAAAGGATCCAAGATGGGGAGGATTTACATGGTATAATCCAAAAGAACCAAATCTCTATGACATAATTCACTTCAAGTGGGTTGACCAGCTATTCCAGAACTTGCACAGTGAAATAGATTTGTGGATGTCATGCACAACTGGCCAGCATTTTGGTCCAGATATATACCTTGAGCATGGAGCAGCACTATGGTATGGAAATGCTGGCACTGGATTATGCCCACAGGAAGACTTGCTTGATGACTGGTGGATACATGATTTCATGGTTGAAGGAAAACCAATAGGAGAAGCATTATCTACATACATATATCTGCATCAGCGCGACTATACAACAGGTGATGACTTCGCAATGTATGGATCTTCATCCTTACAAGTTACAAATGTTCAGGTAATATTCGGTGACCCAACTCTTATATGCTACAGCCCAGAATGGGTTGAACCAACACCAGTAGCGCCATAATCTTTTCCCCTTTCTTTTATTATTTTTTCTGGAGCATTTGCTATTTTTATTAATGCTTTTGCTTCCATAAAATGCATTTTTCCAGGAACAATTATTGAATGAGGTGGCTTGCCAAAATCTTCATTTATTAAGTCCTTTATTTTTCCCGCTCTTGCAATTGCATCTTGCGATGAGATTCTTGCAATAACAACAATTAAAGAATTTTCATCAATAATTTTTTCCTTCTTTATTCTTTCCATTTCAAGAATTATTTCCATTGCCTCATTTACTCTCATGCCAATATCAAGCAGTAACAATGAATGCAATCCCGCCTTAATGTTTTCCACGAGATTTTCATATGGAGAGAGAGGGAAATAACCCTTGGATGGCTTAGCTATGCTTATTACCCTTCCAAACTTGTAAGCCTGCAAACCAGCAAAGCTTGCAGAAGCAGATATAATGCTAACTCCATGAATAATTTTTGTCTCAATTCCTTCTTCAATTGCCCTTATCCTAAGTTCAACATGTGTTGTCGCCTCCATGGGGTCGCCTGGCACAAGAAAAGCGACGCGATGCTTTTTTGCTTCCTCTATTAAAATTCTTCCATCTTCTACTTCCTGCCTGCTCAAAACATGAACTTTTTTTCCTATGAGTGCTTCTATTTTTTCTATTTCAACGCCCATTTTGCTTGTATAAAATTCTGCGAAAATTTTGTCGCATTTTCTTGCTTCTTCAAGCCCTTTCAATGTTATGTCCTTTTCATCCCATAATCCCAAGCCAATGAAAGAAAGCATAAATGTATATATTGAGGGATTTATATATGTGAAGCATATTTGTATTGGAGTTCCAAAAAATAAAGCTGAAGAGATAAGGAAAAAGCTTATTGAAAAAAATTTAATTTCAAAGGAATTTAAAGTTATAAGAGATGAAAGATATGTTTATTTTCCAGTCAGAGAAGAAATTGAAATTGAAAATTGCATTATATGCGAAAAAGATTTTGAGTATATAAAAAGAGAGAGTTATAAAGATATTTTGGCTTCAAAAGGAATAAGAAGTCCTCTTTCAATTGATATAATAGGGGATATAGCAATTTTAAGGGGAGATGAAGAAAATTTGAAAGAGATTGCTGATGCAATAATTTCATCAAATAAGCATATTAAATCTGTTTTTTATGACAGAGGGGTTTATGATGAATGCAGGCTTAGAGATATTGAATTTGTTGCAGGAGAAAGAAGAACAGAAACAATTCATAATGAATATGGAATAAAAATCAAGCTTGATATATCAAAGGTTTATTTCTCCCCTCGCCTTGCAAATGAAAGAATGAGAATTGCAAAAATGGTTAGAGAAAATGAGATAGTAATTGATATGTTTGCTGGCGTTGCTCCTTTTAGCTTATTGATAGCAAAATTTTCTAAGGCGGAAAAAATTTTTGCAATAGATAAAAATACGCATGCAGTGAAATATGCAAGGGAAAATATTCTTTTAAATAAAATAAAAAATATCGAGATAATTGAAGGAGATGCAAGGCATGTTTTGCCATCCCTGCCATTTGCTGACCATATAATAATGAATCTTCCTCATAAAAGCTTTGAGTTTTTGCCCCTTGCAGTTGAGAAAGGAAAAATACTACACTTTTATGAAATAATCGAAAGAAAAAAAGTTGAGGAAAGGATTGAAGAAATAAAAGAAAAAATAAGGCAAGAAGGTTATGATGCTGAAATTAAGAATATCCGCATTATAGGAAATTACTCACCTTCAAAATATAAAGTTGGGATGGAGTTATTCATAAAAAAATTTTAAGTTGTCAATCGCTTTGGAAACAAGTTTAACACATTCTTCAAAGTCATTCATACTAATCATTTCCACTCCAGAATGCATATATCTTGTCGGCACGCTCACAACCCCGCACGGAATTCCTTCCTTAGTTAAATGGATGGCTGTTGCATCTGTTGTGCCGCCGTCGCTAACTTCAAGCTGATATTTTATCCCTTCCTTTTTTGCCGTCTCTTCAAGCCATCTTAGCACGCGCTTCTGCACAATCAAACCGCGCCCGCCAGCATCAACAACAGTTATTACCGCTCCTCCATCTACTTTTATGCTTTTTTCCTTTTCGTCCAGGCCAGGGTAATCTTTTGCATTTGCTACCTCGCAAACTATCGCAACAGAGGGGGAAACTCTATAAGCAGAGGTTTTAGCTCCTTTAAGCCCTACTTCTTCCTGAACTGTTCCTACTGCGTATATTTTTGAATTGCTTTTTATTCTTTTAACAGCTTCAATCATCATCGCTAATCCTATTCTATCATCAATTGCTTTTCCAGTTATTCTGCTGTTTATTAATTCCTTCATTTCAACATCAAGTGTAATTGGGCTTCCAATTTTTATTCCTTCCTTTTCCACTTCCTCCCTGCTTTTTGCTCCCATATCTATAAACATGTCTTCAGCCAAAATTGCCTTCTTTTTTTCCTCTTCCTTCATTAAATGAGGGGGCTTGCAGCCAATTACTCCATACCTTTTCCCTTTTTCTCCATGAATTACAACTCTTCTGTTTATCAAACTCTGGTCAAACCAGCCTCCAATTTTTAAAAATTTTATGAAGCCATCTTCACTTATGCTTTTTACCATCAATCCAATTTCATCCATATGGGCTGCAAGCATTATGCTGGGCTCTTCTCCATCCCTGAAAGCAATTATATTTCCTAAATTATCTACTTCTATTCTGTCAACAAAATTTTCCAATTCACTTTTAACAATTTCCCTTATCTCATCTTCATATCCAGAAATGCCGTGAGCATTACACAGTTTTTTTATAAGCTCGTTCATGAGGCATATTTTTTAAGAATATTTAAAATTTGCATTGATTTAATAACATATACTCTTCTTTCTTCTGACCAGTTGCTTAAATAACCATTTTCATCCTGAGCAATAACTTTTATTTTATAAATTCCAGGTTTATCCCAAAAATGAATTGTTTTAATTTTACTTCCTGATTCATAAAATTTTGTCCATTCATCAACTTTATCATCATTATTCCAGTCCCATCCATATCTTATTTTATCCCCATCAAAATCTCTTGAAATTGTTTCATAAAGATATTCTCTTCCTGTTATTGCAAAAATTCTTCCAGATGGTTTCTCTGGCTTATCTGGCCCATAATTTATCTTTTTTGCATATTTTAAATCAAGATTGCTTCTGTCAATATAGCTTATGTGAGGATAACCTTTTGAGTCAATTGCAATTGATGGATATGCTCCAACATCCCCCTCTTCATCAACTTTCTCTATATGCCATTCACCATCAAAATATGCGTATTTTAAGTCCCATCCCTTCCATCCAAAATATGCAACATGAATTCTTCCAAAATCATCTATTGCAATTGATGCGCCCTTTGAATTATAAAATCCTATTAAATCAGGGTCAATAATTTCTATTCTCCATTTTCTTCCATCAAAATATGCGTGTTTTAAAAACCAGGCATCATCTCTTGAGATATCGTAATAGCATATATGTGGGTTTGAATTTTTATCTATTGTAATTGAAGTTGATTCCCATATTATTGCATTTTTGTCAATCTCTTCTATAATCCATTTACCATCTTTTAAAAAAGCATAAAATAGTTTTCCTCTAACACTTCCATAGCTTATATGAGGATTTTCGTTTGAATCGACAGCAATTGAAGAATAAATTCCAGCAGAATAATCAACAACCTCCGTGCTTTTTTCCTCTCCATAAATTCTTGCATAATTCAAATTGTCGTTTTTTTCATCGTAATAGGTTATATGCACAGCATCTTCTGATATAGCAATTGATGGATATTTTCCCACACCTCCAGAATCAAGCACATCAATCTTCCATGAACCATCCTTTTTTGCATATTTAAGATTTTCATTTGTTGCATCATAATAAACCAGATGAAGGCATCCGTTTGAATCAACAGCAATTGAAGAATACGCCCCAACATCAGCGGATGCATCAACAATTTCTATACCCCACTTTCTATCAACAAAGGATGCAACCTTTAAATTTTTGCTTTCAATATCATAATAAGAAATAAAAACCTCATCTTTGTAGATACATATGCTCGTATCCATTCCTATATCTCCCTGCATATCAATTGTTTCTATTTCCCATCCTTTCCCATCGCTCCCGCCACCAGAAAACCAGGGAGGCGCAAGAACAAGAAAAGTTATTAAAATTGGGATAAATTTCATGAAAATAAAACATACCCGATATATAAGCTATTGCAAAAAATTTTAAAACATCCTTTGTTTTTACATCAAGCGGGCGTGATCTAGCTGGTTAGGATATGAGCCTTCCAAGCTCAATGCCCGGGTTCGAATCCCGGCGCCCGCATTTAATATCCATCTGAGTAAAAAACATCTGGATAGCTGTATTTATCCAGCCATGTGTCGCCTGGAAGTATTTTTACTTTTCTTCCCTCTATAATTAATCTTTTCTTCTCAAATAAATCTATGCTTCTTGGCAAGATTTGATGCTCAATTTTTAAAATTCTTTCTGCGAGTATATCTCTTGTGTCATTATCTCTTACTTTTATTGCAGCTTGCAAAATTATTGGGCCGTGATCTGGCAATTCATCCATGAAATGGGTTGTGCATCCAGCTATTTTAACTCCATAATCCAAAGCTTGCTTCTGGGCATCTATTCCCTTGAAGGAAGGAAGCAGGGAAGGATGTATATTTATTATTTTATATTTCCATTTATTGATAAACCACGGCGAAAGAACACGCATATATCCAGCGCCAACAACAAGCCCAACATTTTTTTCTTCAAGTATGGTATTGATTTCTTTTTCGTGCTTCTCCTTGTCCTTTGCATCAATATATATTGCATCTATTCCATTTTTTCTTGCTCTTTCAAGAGCAAAAGCATGCTCATTATCACTTATCACAATTTCCACCCTTGCATTTATCATTTTTTTATTACACGCATCTATTATCGCTTGAAGATTTGTTCCTCTTCCAGAAGCAAGTACAGCCAGCGGAAGCATGAAAATAAAACAAAATAAATTTTAAATATCTTTGTATTTCAATTCAATGAAATTTGATTTGAAATGTAGCATAACCCTCAGCAGGGAAATAAAAAAAGAAGAGCTAACTTCTTTCTTCAACAGCATATCAATTGATGCAGAAATGGAATGGGAGACAAAGGAAAATAAAATCTTTCTGAGAATAATTTCAGAAAAGAGGAGGAGTCATGAGTGGGCTTTGAGAATAGCAAAAAAGCTTGAAGAATTCCTTGGAAAAATGAAAATTGGAATAAGGGATTTGCATCTTGATAGATATGAAATTGAATTTGAATTAGATAAGGAGCCGTTAAAGAGCGTATCAATTCCATTTGCTGATGTTGAAATAAAAGATAAAAAAGCAAAATTGATTATTTTGGATAAAGAGGAGGAATTTTTAAGGGAAAATTACGCTGACAGGATAATAAAAAGAATAAAGGAAAAGGTGGATGCACAATATTATGAGGGAAAGAAGGAATACTGGAATCTAATATGGCAGAGCAGGGAAAAAAGAGAAATATGGAATAAAGATCCTTCCGAAGAAATGCTTAGGTTAGGATGGATAAAATTGATGGGAAAAGGAAAATGGTTTTATTTTCCACCTGCGGCGGCAATCATGCGGGCGATGGAAAGGATTGCAATAAATGAAGTAATTGTCCCTCTTGGTTTTTTGGAGATAATCCAGCCGATGCATGTTTCATTTGATACATGGATAAGAACAGGGCATCTTGAAGGTATGCCAGGGGAGATATATTATATAAGCGAGCCAAAGAGCAGGGAGCAGGGAGAATGGGAAAAATTTGTTGATTTACTAAAAATAAAGAGGAAGGTGGATGAAAACGAGTTGCTTAAAAATTTAAAAGCTCCTAAGGAAGGGGTATGCTATGCCCAGTGCCCAAATATTTATGCTTCCATGGCTGGAAAAACAATTGCTGAGGAAAGCTTGCCATTACTTATATTTGACCACTCCACTCCCTCTGACAGATACGAGGCTGGTGGAAAGCATGGCATTGAAAGAGTTGATGAATTCCATAGGATAGAGATTGTATATATTGGAACAAAAGAACAGCTTCTTGAAGTTAGAGAAAAACTCGTAGAAAAATACAGGTATGTATTCGACAGAGTACTTGATTTGGAGTGGAGAATGGCAAGAGTAACCCCTTTTTACTTACAACAGGCGGGCATAACTGCGAGCGAGGAGGATGAAATAAAGGGGACGATAGATTTTGAGGCATATTTGCCTTATAGAGGAGGCAGAGACAAGGACTGGCTTGAAATTCAGAATGTTTCCATAGTTGGAGAAAAATATGTAAAAGCATTCAATATAAAAGCACAGAAAAGTGAGCTATGGAGTGGTTGCTCTGGCATTGGTCTCGAAAGATGGACAGTTGCATTTCTTGCCCAAAAAGGAATTGATGCAGAGAAATGGCCAAATGGATTTAGAAAATATCTTCCAAATTTGCCGGAAATGCCAAAGTTTCTTTAGTTTAATTAAAATTTAACTGAATTAAATTTTTATTTAAAAAAATTATTTTATTTTCTGCATTTATATTTTTCAATGCTAGAGGCCAAAGATATCAAAAGGAAAGTCGATGGTATATTAAAAAATTATTTACCAGAAAAAATATTAATTCCTCCAGAAAGAGCAGTTTATGAACCACAGAGCATGTATGATATGCCTAAAGAGAAGGCTGATGATTATAGATTTAATGCAATAAAATATGTTTTTAAGCATCACTACGAAAATAATAAATTTTATAGAAGCCTTTGCAAGGAAAAAAATGTAACGCCAGATGATATAAAAAATATTGAAGATTTTAAAAAAATACCATTAATTACTCATAAATTCTTCAAAGATTACCCTAACGGGAGAGAATTTGCAATATGGCTCGCAAATTTAATGTCAAGCGAGGTTCCGAAAGTGGTTATAAAGGGCAAAAATCCTTCATATGATGATGTAATTGAAGCATTTCAAGAAGCGGGCGTGACAGTTTGCTACAGCAGTGGAACAACTGGAAAATTTACATTTATTCCAAGAGATGAAAAAACATATAGGATGGGACAATATGCAATTGCAAGATGTGCAACAGAGATGCTAAGCAGTTGGTATGAATATGATGCAGGTGCTTATCTATTATTCCCCAATCCAAAGAAAACAAATATTTATGTAGGGAAAGTAACAAATGTGCTATTTGATTTGATTAAAGATGTTAGGGTTGCAATAGATAGAAAAATAACAACTCAACTCCTTAGAATATCCATGGGAGTAGCTTTTACTTTTAAAGAAAAAATGATGAGTAAGTTAGCAAGAAAAGCGAGTAAAAAAATGAATAAAAAAATGGTTGAAGAGATAATTTCTTGGGCTGAAGAAAAAAATAGGGAAAAAGCAAGGATTGGATTTGTCGGCGCCCCATTTATTCTTCACATGGTAATGGAAGAAATGATTGAAAGAGGGGAAAGTTTTGATTTCGGGGAAAATGGGGCGGTTCTCACTGGAGGCGGATGGAAAATATATGAAGATAAGAGAATGCCTGTTAAAGATTTCAGGGAAAGGGTGGAGCATCTTTTTGGCATCCCTCAAGAAAACTGCGTTGATTTATATGGAATGGTTGAAGCAAATGCTTTCATGGTTCATTGCCCCGAAGCTCATTATTTGCATATACCCAACACTTATATTCATCCAATGGTTTTAGATGAAAATGGTGAAGAAGTAGGATATGGTGAGGAGGGAAGATTTGCATTTCTTGATGGGCTTGCATTAAGCTATCCCGGCTTCATGGTAACTGGTGATAAAGTTAAAATACATGAAACATGCCCGGCATGCGGGCGAAATAGCCCGGTGCTTGAGCCAGAAATAGAAAGAATAAAGGGAGAGGAAATAAGAGGATGTGCTGAAGAAATGAGAAAATTGATGTTTGAGTAATATGTTAAGCTGGATAGAAAAAGGATATATAATGCCATGGAGAATGTTCAAAAATGTAGTCCGCACAATGCCCGCTCTTTTAATAACAATGGCAAAACATCCGCGCCTTGTAATACAGCAGCATAAGGGAGAAAAAGTCACCTGGTTTAAAAACAAGCCAAGTTATGAGATACCAGAGTATAGGGAAGGAATGAAATTCTGCAATTCGAATGAAAGATATCTCCGCCCCACTCATTTTTGTAAC
Source organism: Thermoplasmatales archaeon (assembly GCA_014361245.1). Classification (NCBI taxonomy): domain Archaea; kingdom Methanobacteriati; phylum Thermoplasmatota; class Thermoplasmata; order Thermoplasmatales; species Thermoplasmatales archaeon. The sequence goes on from JACIWB010000022.1 coordinate 17,037, forward strand.
AGCCGTGCGAAAGAAATAATTGCAATGGCAAACAATCTTGGAGCTTTCCAAAAAGATGATTGGGAATATGCGGAAAGCGTGTTCAATTTTGTAAAAAGGAATATAAAACTCAGCTTTGTTCCAATGACGGATGTTGTTGAAACACTTAAAAATGGCTGTGGAACATGCGTTCATCAGCTTTCCCTTTTTGCCGCCCTGTGCAGGGCGGGCGGGCTGAAGGCGAGATACCATTTATATACACTTGCGCTGATAGAGCCGATGTATAAGGCGATGGTTGAAGTCTCGCCAATTGTTAAGGGATGGTATGATGCTTTTGGAACTTTTATGCTTCATGGAACTGCGCAGGTTATGATTGATGGCAAATGGGTGGTAGCGGATCCAACATTTACTCCAGAAGATGAGGCAGCGATGGGAATTCCCCTTGCAAGGCTTGGAGATGAGCCAACCGGGATATGGAATTATCCAGTGAAGGATACGGAAGTTTATTTGGAAGGCTTACCTTATGGGGTTGGCATCGGCTGGGATTTCTTTGTTAAAATTCTTGGTCCAAAGGAAGCGCAGAAGGTAAATGAAAGTCTGGAAAGAGAAAGGAGGAGGGGAGAAAAGATATTAAAAGAGATGGGAGAAGAGAATTATGACAGAATGATAAGAGAAAAATATAAGGCAAAGATACCAAAAATAACCCTTGAAAAATGTCCAAATATAGTATTTAAATGAAATTTTTGTGCGATGAAATGCTCGGAAGGCTTGCGAAATGGCTGCGTGTAATGGGTTATGATGTTTTATATTTAAAAAATGTTGAGGACGAAAAAATAGTTGAAAATGCAATAAAAGAAGATAGAATTCTGCTTACAAGAGATAAAAAACTTGCAAAAAAATTCAAAAATTCTCTTTACATAGAGGAGAAAGATTTGGATGGCCAGATAAGGAAAGTAGTTGAGGCATTTGAAATAACTAAAAATGAAGAAAATTTTCTTTCTAGATGTATAATCTGCAATGTTGAAATAGAAGAAATTGAAAAGGAAAAGGTAAAGGGAAAAGTTCCAGAAAATGTTTTTGAAAATTTTGAAGAATTCTGGATATGCAAGAAATGCGGGCGCATCTACTGGGCGGGCACACACTGGAAAAACATGAAGGAAAAGATGGAGAAAATTAAGTAAAATATTGCATCCTTTCATTTGAAAAACTTAAATTAAGTTTTTTGTTTCATGTTATGATTCAAAATTTTAATCCAGTAATGCAGGCATTTATTGCGGGTTGCTTCACATGGGGCTTGACCGCACTTGGGGCATTGATTGTTTTTGTTGTAAAGGAAATGAATAGAAAATTAATGAAAAGCATGCTTGGATTTGCTGCGGGTGTAATGATTTCCGCAAGCTTTTGGTCATTGCTTGCACCTTCTGTTGAAATGATGGAAGGAAAAAATTTTCAATGGTTTCCTCCTTTATCTGGTTTCTTGATCGGGAGCATATTTCTCTTGGCTATTGATAAAATTCTTCCCCATCTTCATCTGGGTTTGGAGATAGATGAAGCAGAGGGTATAAAAACAAGCTGGCATAAAACAACATTGCTTATTCTTGCAATAACTCTACATAATATTCCTGAGGGGCTTGCAATTGGTGTTGCTTTCGGAGCAATTTCGCAGGGAGCACCTTTTTCAGGAGCAGTTACCTTAGCAATTGGCATTGGATTGCAGAATTTTCCAGAAGGAATGGCAGTTTCTATGCCATTGAAAGGGGAGGGATTTTCTTCTCTCAGAAGTTTCTGGTATGGACAGCTTTCCGCAGTTGTTGAGCCAATTTTTGCAGTTTTGGGAGCATTCGCAGTTTTTATTTTCAAATCAATTCTCCCCTATGCACTTGCTTTTGCTGCGGGAGCAATGATTTTTGTTGTTATTGAAGAAATTATTCCAGAATCGCAGAGAGATGGAAGTGCTGATATTGCTACAATTTCTGCTCTGCTTGGATTTGCTATCATGATGTTTCTGGATGTTGCATTTGGCTGAAATCACTCACTCCATCCAACATTTCCTTGCCATTCGTATGTCTCATTTAATGAAGGCCAGTAAAATTTTATTTGCGCATAATAACTTTTTCCAAATTCAGGGGCAATATAATCTGGATAAAAACTCCTTGCAATAAATTCCTTAAGAATGGCTGTTTTTACCTCGCTTCCCTCCTGATATAATGGTTCAACAATCGATGGCCCGTTTTCAATTGGTCCTATTCCCATTTCAAGCCTTTCCTGCGGAGGAAAATATATGTCGCATCTGGGCGCTCCCTTCTCCTTGCCAACCCATTTTACCTTCATGTTAAGAAGAACTGTGTTATAGTCTTCTGTTTCACTGAAAAATACGCTCAGCACTTCAAATCCTTCTGCTGTTTCTTTTTCCACCTCTTTTTCACTTTTTAAACAGCCCATTAATGCAAGGAAGATAAACAGGCATATGATTTTTTTCATAGATTTAAATAAATCAAATTATTAAACTTTTACTCATTTCTTTTGGCTTTTCCAATCCCATTATTTCAAGAATTGTTGGTGCTATATTTCCAAGGACTCCTTCCCTTAATTTTAAATCCATTCCAGCAACAATAAATGGAACAGGATTTTTTGTATGAGATGTCTTGATTTCATTTCCATTAAACATTTCTTCAGCATTTCCATGGTCAGCTGTTATTATTGCAATTCCTTTTCTCCTCAGCGCCGCATCAACTATTTTTCCAATGCATTCATCTACTACTTCAATTGCTTTTAATGTTGCCTGCCAGCAGCCAGTATGGCCTACCATATCTGGATTTGCATAATTTATAACAATCAAATCATATTTTTTTTCTATGCTCTTTAATGCAACCTCTGTTATTTCATAAGCACTCATCTCTGGCTTCATATCATATGTTGCAACTTTTGGGGAAGGAACAAGAATTCTTTCCTCCCCTTTGAATGGCTCCTCCCTTCCTCCATTAAAAAAATAGGTAACATGGGCATATTTTTCTGTTTCAGCAATCCTGATTTGCTTTAACCCATTTAAGGAAATTATCTCCCCAAGCGTATTTCTTATATTTTCTGTTTCAAAAGCAAAAGGAACAGTAAAAGATGCATCATATCTTGTGAGGGTTACAAAATGAACTTTTAATGGCGGGCGTGGAAATGCATTAAAATCATTTTTTGTAAAAGCCTCAGTTAGTTGCCTAGCTCTGTCAGCACGAAAATTAAAGAAGATTACAACATCTCCATTTCTTATTCTTCCTTCCTCATCTATTACTGTTGGGCTTATAAATTCATCTGTTTCTCCTTGCATGTATGCTATTCTTATTCCTTCTTCGGCATCTTTTGCTTTTCTTCTCCTCCCCTTAACAAGCATGTCATATGCCTTTTTTATTCTATCCCATCTTTTGTCACGGTCCATTGCAAAATATCTACCAATTAAGCTTGCTATCTTGCCAACACCAATTTCACATATTTTATCTTCTAATTGCTTTATATAACCCATCGCACTCTTTGGAGGTGTATCTCTTCCATCCAGAAAACAGTGTATAAATACTTCCTTTACTTGCTTTATTTTTGCCATTTCAAGAAGGGCGTATAAATGCTCCATCATTGAATGCACTCCTCCATCCCCTATTAAACCAATTAAATGAAGTCTGCTATTCTTTGCTTTTTCCATCGCTTCATTCAAAACCCTGTTTTCAAAAAAACTTCCATCTTTTATGCTTCTAAGAATTTTAAGCGACTCTTGCTCAACTATTCTTCCCGCCCCTATATTTATATGCCCCACTTCAGAATTTCCAGCAAGCCAAGATGGCAAGCCAACGCTTTCGCCACTTGCCCCAAGCAATGTTTTAGAAAAATTTTTCCAATATCTGGCAAAATTTGGCTTTCTTGCATAATAAATTGCATTCCCTATTTTCCTGTTGCTATGACCCCATCCATCAAGTATGGCGAGCAAAATCATTCTTTTCTTTATACTTTACATAAATAAAAATTTTGGGAGGGCAAAACCTTTATATAAAAAAATTTTATTTAAGACTATGAGGAGAAAAACATGCAGTATTGTTGTAGTATTGCTATTAACTATTTCTCCTTTTATTTCAACAATTTCTAATGCAAAAATTATTTCTGGAGATGAAGATGTTTCTCAAGAAGATACAAGTGGTGGATTTGTTAAAATATATGGTTACAAAAGTTTTGCCCAATCGTTTACTCCGCCTATTAAAGGAAAGATAGTAAGTGTTTCAATATATGTTGGAAAAAAGACATTTTCTTATGAAAATTCAAATAATGAAAATAACAATGTAGATAGTAATAAAAATTCAGTTAATGAAAATAATTTAAGGATTAATTCAGATAATTCTATTTTAAATAAAATTCGTATCCTTGGCAAATCTTCTCTTAAAGATATAATCTCTCTACTCATTTCAAAAATCCTAGGTAAAAATAAGAAAAGCGAAGGATACAGTAGCT